>CAZHKI010000016.1:0-5700 GCA_964533365.1 uncultured Maribellus sp.
TATCATCTTTTTGAATCGACATGGGACGTACATCATAATCCGTTATTTGCCCTTCAAAAATTAAATCGCCATTTTCCTTCATCTCTTTTAGTGAAGTTTGACGCTGCAATTTATCACGCAAATCTTCGGTAAACGACTGACTTAAATTAGGATTAACCAACCGCGCCCGGTTTGCGAAATAATAGACCGTATATGTTTTGATGTCGGGTGAAAGATTGGCTCCTGTGAACGAATAAGAAATTTTACACGACTGCAATACAAATCCGGCCATTATAACTGACAGCAGCCACATGGGGTATTGCCTGGTTTTCATTTTACCCGTTAATGTCATATTCCTTAATTTTTCGATACAGTGTACGTTCTGAGATCCCCAGTTCCTGTGCGGCATATTTGCGTTTCCCCTTGTGTTTCTCTAACGCTTTCCGAATGAGTTCGACTTCTTTATCTTCCAGCGAAAGTGATTCCTCCACAAATTCTTCCGTGTCCTGAATATTCACTTTTTCCACCGGTTCGAAGCGGACATGGCTGGTAACTGGTTCATCGGGAATAAAATTACCACTCTCGGTTTTGTATAATTTTCGGATAATTTGTGCCTGATCTCCCGAAATAGGAGATTCCCGGGTATCCATCAGGTCGAGTACCAGCTTTTTCAGGTCAGTCATATCGCGTTTCATATCGAACAGCACCTTATACAATATTTCCCGTTCGTTGGAAAATGTATTTTCTTCGGTTTTTGAAAAGAGAGCCGGCAGGTTATTTGAATGATCGGCAGGCAGATAATTGCGCAACACTTCGGCCGATATTTCCCTGTTTTGCTCAATAATTGAGATTTGTTCTGTAATATTTTTCAACTGCCGCACGTTTCCGGGCCACCGGTAACTTTTCAGTAAAATTCGTGCACTATCGTCAAGTGAAATAGACGGCATGCGGTATTTTTCAGCAAAATCGCGGGCAAATTTCCGAAACAGAAGGTAAATGTCTTCGGGGCGTTCGCGTAACGGGAGCATACTTACCGGCACAGTATTTAACCGGTAATACAAATCTTCCCTGAATTTTCCATTTTCGATTGCCCGGGGAATATCCACATTGGTGGCGGCAATCACCCTGACATTGGTTTTAATGACCTTCGACGAACCGACTTTAATAAACTCGCCGGTTTCGAGTACACGTAACAAACGTACCTGGGTGGAAAGCGGAAGTTCCCCGATTTCATCCAGGAAAATAGTCCCTCCATCAGCTTCCTGAAAATATCCTTTTCGATCGGCGAGTGCGCCGGTAAACGAACCTTTCTCGTGTCCGAAAAGTTCAGAATCAATGGTCCCTTCGGGAATAGCGCCACAGTTCACGGCAATATATTTGCCATGTTTCCGGCCAGAAAACTGATGAATAATTTGCGGAAATATCTCTTTACCTGTACCACTTTCACCGGTTATCAGAACTGACAAATCAGTTGGGGCCACCTGAACGGCAACTTCAATAGCCCTGTTCAATCCGGGTGAATTCCCGATAATTTCAAACCTCTGTTTTATTCCTTGAATATCCATACCACACGTTGATGAATAAGATGCAAATTTACAATTTTTCATCGGCAATACTTTCCCCCGGAATAGAATTAACCTTTTTTTGCCATTCAAAGTCACCTGAACTGTTGTATCTTTGCCGCAAATTTTCAGGTTATGAAGTTTATTGGAATCATTCCGGCACGGTTTGAATCGACCCGGTTTCCGGGAAAACCGCTGGCACTGCTGAATGGGAAACCGATTATCAGGTGGGTTTATGAAAATGTTTCGTTAGCGCTGGAGCACGTTTGGGTAGCTACCGATGACGATCGAATTTTCAATGAAGTCAACAATTTTGGAGGGAACGCTGTAAAAACCGGATCACACCATCAAAGCGGGACCGACCGCTGTGCTGAAGCTGCCCGGTTACTTTCGGCAAAAACCGACTTTGATATTATCGTCAATGTACAGGGAGATGAACCGTTTATTCAACCAGATCAAATCAACCTGTTGAAATCTTGTTTCGACGAAGAAACAGAAATCGCCACTTTAATCAAAAAAATTGAAACTCCTGACGAACTGTTCAATCCCAACCGCCCCAAAGTGGTTATTGACAACTGCCAAAACGCACTTTATTTCAGCCGTTCACCCATCCCATTTGTTCGTGGATGCAACCAGGATAACTGGTTAGAAAAAAACACTTTCTGGTCGCATATCGGAATGTACGCCTACAAAGCCAATGTTTTACAAAAAATTACAAGACTTACCCCGGGTCGACTCGAATTGATTGAATCACTGGAGCAGCTTCGGTGGCTGGAAAACGGCTACTCTATAAAAACAGCTGTCACCACACACCAAAGTCTGGGAATAGACACCCCGCAGGATTTACAGGATGCTCATCTCTTTCTGAATAAAAAAGAAAACTGAGGTGATTAATACCATTGAAAAACTATATATTCGCAAGAAAAGTTAGAAATTACATATGCTGGGTGCAACCATTTTAAAAATGGGTTGTCTGTTGTAACAAAAGGGCATGTTTTTTGCGTAAACAAAAATTGTAACTTTAGGTCGATGAAACATCTTTTACTTATAATATTATTTTTACCATTCATATTTCAGGGAACTGTTCAGGGGCAACCAGCAAGTGCTGCCCACAAGGTGGAGATTCAACCTGTCCTGACAGTTTATCCCAATCCCTGCAAAGACAAAAAGATAATTGTTGAACTTAAAAATGAGGAACTTTCTGAAATAAAAATCACCAACATTACCGGGAAAGAAGTTTTTCTTCAAAAATTATTTATTCCTGTTAATAAAATTCAGATTGAACTCAACACAATTCCCAACGGGATTTATCTTTTACAAGCCAAATCAACGGCAAATAAAACCATTGTCAAAAAATTATTGATTGCCTCGAATTAAAAATCAATACCTCTGATACTTTATTCAAAGTACTATTAATTCATCGAAACATTTTTCATTTATCCCCTAAATGACTGTTATGTATTGGTTCGTGAATAGCAATAAAAAATGCGAAATGCTTAATCGAGTTGTATAAAACCCCTTTTGAGTGCATATTTAACGATATCGGCATTGCTCTTCAAATCCAGTTTTTCAAGGATGTGTTGCTTGTGTGTACCAACAGTTTTAACGCTGATGAAAAGTTTATCGGAGATTTCACGGGTGGAATAACCTTCGGCAAGTAACCGAAGGATTTCAACTTCTCTTTCTGAAAGTTCGGAAAAACCATCATCGGTTTCCACCGGTTCGAGATAACCTTTAATAACCATATCGGTAATATCGTCGCTCAGTATTTTTTTTCCGACAAAAACCGATTCAATGGCATCGGTCAATTGCCGGTAGGTGCAGTTTTTCAACAGGTAACCATCGGCGCCAGCTTCCAGTATGCCTTTTACATACTGCCGGTCGGAATGCATCGATACGGCAATAATCTTGAGTTGAGGCATTTCCTTTTTCAGAAACCGCGTGGCTTCAATCCCCGACATAACCGGCATCCCGATATCTATTAAAAGAATATCGGGTTTCAGTTTTATTGCTTTTTCGGTTGCATCTTTCCCATCTTTTGCCTGCCCGATAACTTCAATCTCGGGCGCGGACGATAATAAGTTCACCAATCCTTCCCTGAATAACTGGTGATCATCTGCAATTAAAACTCTTATTGTCATGATTCTTAATCTTCATTAAACGGAATTATTACAGTAGCTTTTGTCCCTTTTCCAATTTTTGATTCAATGCTAAACTGTCCTTTAATATTATCAAGTCTCTCTGTTATACTCATTAACCCAAAACCACCCTTTTCAGTTGCCTTCTTAGCCGGATTATTTTGAAATCCAATACCATTATCTTCTAAAATTATAGAATAAAATTTCTTTTCCTTTTGAATTTTCAATTCAATCAGGCTCGCCTGAGCATGTTTAATAACATTTGTTGTCAACTCGCTGATAATCCGGTATAAAAAAATATTGTATTCTTTCCGGATATCGATGACGGTTTCTTCTCCATAAATTTTTGTTTTTATCCCGTGCTTTTTCTGAATTTGTTCCAGTTTCCATTTAAAAGCAGGAATAAGTCCCAACTCATATAAAATAGGCGGGCTCAAATCGTAGGTTAATGTTCGTGACTCGGAAATAGCTTTGTTCAGCAGTTCAGATGTTTCATCAATTACTTTTGAAACATGGGGCGAGAATTTCTCATCTGTAATTGACGAAAGTTTCATATACGCCAACGAAAGAGTCTGGCCCAGGCTGTCGTGCAGGTTTTCGGCAATTCTGCGGCGTTCTTTCTCCTCGGCAAAAGTTAGTTCGGTATTGAGTTTCTTCAGCTTTTTCTGATAGTTTTTAATTTGCTGAACATATTTTTTCAGGGCAATTTCAGCTTGTTTCCGTTTGGTAATATCGAAACAAACGCCACGCAACCCAAAAAACCTGCCATTAGCATCGAAAACAGAAAATCCGCTAACGGAAAACCACAGGGATTCATCGTCATTTACATTCAGCACAATTTCACAGTCGTTAAAACTAGACTGTTCTTCAAAGCTGATTTCGATATCACTTTTTTTGGTTTTGGGCTGATCCAGTTGGAAGAACTCTTTAAAATGTTTTACACTAATAATTTCAACAGGATTTACTTGTAATATCTTTTGGACAACCGGGCTTATGTATGTAAAAATTCCGTTGGTATCGATTTCCCAATAAAATTCAAGGGCATGGGCCGAAATCTGAAGGTTCCTTTCTTCGTTTTGTAAATATTTGCTGGTCTGGTCACGGATAAAAAGCTCTAAACTTTCGTTTCGTCGCCGCAACAGATCTTCAACTTTTTTAATTCGTAACGCCACATTAATTTGCGCCCGCAATTCGTTTTGACTGAAAGGCTTTGAAATAAACGCATCAGCTCCTGCATTCAACCCTTTCGTCCGCTCATCGGAATTTTGACCCAAGGCCGAAATCATAATGATGGGAATGTGCTGTGTTGTTTTTTCGCTTTTCAGATATTGACAGACTTCGTATCCATTCAAATTGGGCATAATAATATCCAGCAGAATGATTTCCGGTTGTTCCCGTATGGCCAACTCTATTCCGGACTGACCCGAAGTAGCCTGAATAAATTGATAATCAGGATAATGTAATTTTATAATCTGAAACAGGAGCTCCAAATTAATTACACTGTCATCAATAGCCAGTATTTTTGCCATAAATCTGATTTCGACTGATTAATGTTGATTCTATTTTCTATTCCCTTACTACTTCCTGCAACTGAAGTTTCAACAACTTTCAGGCATGAGTAAAGATGTATAAAAATAATGAAATCGGATTACACCGGCAACAGAAATTTAATGCTTTTTGGATATAAAACATAATATCTTGCAATCATTAATTTGTGATACTTCCTGCCAGTTAATTCCCTTAATAATAATGAAGGCAAAAAATGTATGTTTATTTATTCATTTTCACCATATTTTTCTCTTTTTGTATTATGTGGCTCAAAAACTGATAGGAAAATCAGCAAAAACCCCTAAAAAAATCAGCATGTCGGCCATTTGCTTTCAGAATTTCACCAGCCTTTATAATATTACGTTCCATTACTTTTATACCAATTTTACTATGCATAAAATAAGACTAAACCGGTTTGTGAGTATTTTATGAATCATTGATGCAGCATATCAATAATTCAGAAGAAAAATAAT
>CAZHKI010000016.1:5710-14672 GCA_964533365.1 uncultured Maribellus sp.
TGACAAACATAATTCTCTGACGGATTGTAGTTTCAAATATTAATATATATATTAAGCCCGATTTGGCGAAGTGGTTTTAAAACTTCAGAAAGAGGGATAGAACAAAATTTTTCAGGACTAATATAAAAACTGTATGATAACAGTAATATCTTATAGAAGGGTAGATGAAAATAATAAGCTGAAGATTTTATACTATTGAAGATTCCTCATAAAAACACATTTCAAAAATGTTTAAATAAACCAAACGAAACAAAATGACTGACGCTCTGCGTGAAAGTGAAAGAAAACTGAATACGCTTTTCAATAACCTCAGGGGAATTGCCTACCGGTGCAAATACGACGAGAACTGGACAATGGAGTTCATCAGTGCCGGTTTTGAATCCATCACCGGTTACCTTTGCGACGACATTATTGACAACAAAAAGCTGTCGTTCAACGAAATTATTGTCCCATCTGACAGGGAAAAGGTTTATACCGAAATCACATCGGCTCTGGAAAAGAGAGAAAGTTTTGAAATCAGCTACCGGATAAAAACGGTATCAGGTGAAACCCGGTATATGATTGAAAAAGGGTTTGGCATTTACTCTGACGACAAAAAAGAAATTCTGGCACTGGAAGGGTTCATTTCCGACAATTCAAATCAGATACTGGCCGACGAAGCACTAAAAGAAAGCGAACAAAAATTACGGTTAATCATAAACAATTCACCGGTTGGTGTCAGCACTACCGATCTGGAAGGACATTACATCGATGTAAACCCGGCGCTTTGCAATATTACCGGGTATTCGCGGGAAGAGATGATTAACAGGCATTTCAACCTTTTTTCGCACCCCGACGACGTTGAAAAAAACTGGTCAAAATTCAAGAACCTGGTACAGAATCAAATTAATTATTTTGAGCTGGAAAAAAGATATATCCACAAAAACGGGGGCACAGTACATGTTTTTATCCGTTCACAACTGGTACACGACCGGTCGGGCAAACCACTCTTCCAAACCGCAATCATTGAAGACATCACTGAAAGGAAAAAGGCAGAAATGATCCAGAATGTGGTGTACAACATTTCGAATGCAGTGGTTGGAACCGAAAATCTGGAAGTTTTGATTGAAAAAATACGCGATGAATTGGGTAAAATTATCGATACCACCAACTTTTATATAGCACTTTACGACAAAAAAACGGACCTAATTACATTGCCCTATTTTGCCGACGAATTTGACCACAACACCTCCATCCCCAAAGGTAAAAGCCTGACACGCCATGTCCTTGAAACGAAGAAGTCACTTCTGGCCAACATCGAAACCAAAAGGAAACTGGTGGATGAAGGCCATCTGGAACATTTCGGGACCATTTCGAAAATATGGCTCGGAGTTCCCCTGAAAATGGAAGGCGAAGTCACCGGAGTGCTGGCAGTACAGAGTTACAAAGATAAGAACGCCTTCACCGAATCGGACATGAAAATGCTCGAGTTCGTATCCGACCAAATCAGCATTTCAATCCACCGTAAAAAAACGGAAACCGAACTCAAGTGTGCGCTCCGGAAAGCCACGGAATCAGACCGGCTCAAATCCTCGTTTCTGGCCACCATGTCGCATGAACTGCGCACCCCACTCAATGCTATCATCGGGTTCTCCGACCTGCTGGATAAAAGACTTGGAGCAGATGAAGTGGAAAGATTCGGTAAAATCATCAATTCAAGCGGAAACCATCTGCTCAGTATTGTCAACGACCTGTTCGACATCACCCTGATTGAAACCGGGGAAATAAAAATAAAAAAAGAACCTGTCGCCCTGAAGTCGGTTTTTGACGACATCTATTATGTCATTTCAAATAAACAAACTAACACTGAGGGAAATAACACAGAGCTCAAACTGATCGTACCCGGCAGTTTAGAATTTGATACAATTATAACCGATGCCAATAAATTAAAACAAATTTTGATCAACCTCCTGAAAAATGCCCTGAAATTCACCAGTGAAGGGTATGTACATTATGGATACGAAATGGTCACGGTGGATCACCGTTCTTTTTTCCGCTTTTTTGTAAAAGATTCCGGGATTGGAATTGCCAGGGACAAACAGGAACTGATTTTCGATATTTTCAGACAAGCCGAAGATTGTGATACCCGAAAATATGGCGGAACGGGAATCGGGTTATCGGTTGCCAAACGGCTCACCGAACTTTTAGGAGGCAAAATCTGGGTTGAATCGGAAGAGAACAAAGGAAGTTCTTTCTTTTTCACCATCCCTGCCGAACCAACCATACCGAATGAACCAGTTAAACCAGTTATTCCCGAGAAACAAAACCAAAACAATAAAAAACTGATTTTAGTGGCTGAAGATGATGAAATTAGTTTTGAATACATTAAAACTGTCTTAAAAACAGCAGGATATGATTATCTCTGGGCAAAAAACGGAGCAGAAGCAATTGCCCTATGCAAAACGAACCACAATATCAGTTTAATTCTAATGGATTTTAACATGCCGGTCATGAATGGTTACGATACCACCCCAAAAATCAGGGAACTTTTTCCGTCACTCCCCATCATTGCTCAAACGGCCTATGCTGTTGCGGGCGATAAAGAAGAAATTCTGGCTGCCGGTTGCAACGATTACATTTCGAAACCTATAAAACATGAAATCTTGCTGGAGAAAATTGAGAATTTGATTATCAATACTTCAACCAGAAAGCAAGAAAAATATTGAAACCCGTGTACTGATCGTCAGCCCTTGAATTCAACTGACTTCAGCAACTTTTACAGAATTGCTCCGCAATTATTTTTATCGTTATTATCATCGAAATTACATCCATAATCCATACATTTGCAAATAGATACAAACAAAGGAAACGAACAAAAGTTATTTTATGCATTAAAAGAACGAGTGTAGCAGTTACAAGATCTTTAAAACGCAATGAAATATGTATTTATAAATATTCAGCTTTTCATCCTTCTCAGCCTATTGCTTTCCTCCTGTAAAAAAGAGGAAGAAGAAATATACGAACCAGTTCAAATCAGTGGCTCGGTAACTCATGTCACTAAATTTGGCGGAAACGATGGTTCAATTGATTTAACAGTTACCGGAGGTGTTCCGCCATTCTTTTTCTTATGGTCGAACGGAAAAACAACCGAAGACATTAGTAACTTAACCGCCGGAGAATATATCATTCACATTTCCGATTGCAAAAATCAGCTGGCAACCGATACTTTCATTATAACCCAACCCGCGGGCGAACCAATTTCATTAACTTTCAAAACACAAAACCCTTCTGCTCCCGGGGCAAAAGACGGATCAATTGACATTACCCTGAGTGGCGGAGTCCCGCCTTTTGCATTTTTATGGTCGAACGGGAAAACAACCGAAGATATTGCAAATCTGGCTTCGGGCTCTTATATAATTACTGTCACCGACCATATCGGACAGTCACTTACCGACACCATTTCGCTGGGCGATTTTCTGACCGATATTGACGGAAATCAGTATTTAACGGTAAAAATCGGAACGCAAACCTGGATGAAGGAAAACCTGAAAGTAACCCACGCTCCCGACGGTTCGCCCATCGAAAGCTTCATCTATCAAAACGACACCAGTTTTTTACAAAAATATGGCCGGTTATATACCTGGGGATCGACCATGAACGGCTCCACACAGGAGAAAGCGCAGGGAATTTGTCCTGATGGCTGGCACGTTCCCAGCGACGAAGAGTATAAAATTCTGGAAATGGAACTGGGAATGACGCGCCAGCAGGCCGACATGGTCAATGTTTGGCGGGGAGCTACTGTAGGCACCCAGTTAATGGCCGGCGGAACTTCGGGCTTTGACATCATGCTTTGCGGAAGACGTTCACCATCGGGGAGTTACAGCTACATCGACCGGGCTGAATATCTCTGGACCTCAACACAAAGTGATGTGAATTTCGCCTGGCGCCGGTGTCTCGACAAATATGCCAGCGATGTGGGCCGGTACAACAACTTTCAGAAAACTTACGGTTTTTCAGTAAGATGCCTGAAAAATGACAACTGATTTATTTAATATGCTGAAATGAGCCCCGATTTTTGCCGGGGCAGATTCCATTCAGTTAAAAAACAGATTGAAACATTGACATGGTTACATAAATTAAACGAGAGTATTAAAAATTCATTCAAATGAAAAAATCAGCCTTTATTATTCTGCTTTTAACAATTTTACTTTTGAATTGCGGGAAAGAAGACGAAAATCCCGATCCGGTTGATAATCTGGTCTATATATCTCTTGTGGCTGAAAAAAGCACATTGATCCCGGGTGAAAACACAAAAATAAAAGCTACTGCAACCGGCAGCAACCTCTGCTACAACTGGTCAGCATCGAGAGGCGATATTTTAGGTTCAGGTTATGAGGTAATTTATGCGCCATCTCCCTGCCATGTTGGAACAAATCAAATAACATGTAAAATAACCAATGGAAAACAATCTGAATCGAAAACCATTACCATTCAGGTGCTGGAAGATTAACCTGACCACTCTTTTCCTTTTATTCCTCATCACCGGAGAAGTTTCGGCCCAATGTCTTTCTTCGGTTAACCCGGTAGGCGGAACCAATAATTTACTGGTTCTGGAAAAAAAATCGCTGAGGGTTATCTCTTTTTATAAATACGGTCAGGGAAATCAGTATTTCGAAGGAACCCGTCATTCCAGTTTCAATTTAATCGACAAGGCCTATTACAACTACCTCTCCACAACTTTTGGATATGGCCTGACCAATAAGTTGACCTTCGAAGTGGAAACCGGTTATTTTTTCAACAAAACACAGGTTTATAATATTGAGCCAAAATACCGGCTAACCGGACAAGGTCTTTCAAATATGGTTTTCCTCGGAAAACATAGTTTATATTCCGAACCTGTAAAACGAATTTTTATCACGGGAGCTGCCGGGGTCAAAGTTCCATTGTCAAGAAATCCGCAAATTGTCAACAATATTGAACTGCCGGTTGAAGTGCAGCCAACAATTGGTTCATACGGACTGGTTTTTTCCGCTTCTTTTGTCAAAGAAAATTCGGGAACGGGCATGCGTTATTTCTTCATTTCGCGAATGGAAACCAACGCTCCCAATAAAAAAGATTACCAGTTGGGCGAATCGTTTTTTAATTCGTTTTATGTATCCAAACACCTGATGTTTCCCTGGCTGAAAGGCGACTGGACCACTATTTTGCAACTGAGAAACGAAATCAGGGGATACGACCAGTTTGAAAATATCCGGAAGGAGTCATCAGGGAGTGTCCTGATTTTTCTGGCCCCGCAAATCAATTATGTGTACCGCGACGAGTGGTATTTTTCGGCGATGCTCGATATTCCTTTCTATCAAAATTTTAACGGAACCCAACTCGGCGCCGGGCCAGGTTTCACTTTCATCGTTTCAAAAAGTTTTAGGTTGTAGCGGTTTCTAAAAAATACTTTTCATGGCTATTTCGATGCATTCTGCGGGTTGATCAATCCCGGCAGCAATTCGTTTTTCACCCACAAAAAACCGGGTTCTTCGGTCAGTAGTTTTTCGTAAATCAGCCGTGCTTTTTCCTTATCCCCCAGCTCTTCAGTTATTTTTGCCAGTTGAACCGAGGTACTCAAATAAAGCCAGTTGTTTTTCGACTTACCGCTTTTTTCCATCAGTTGGCAGGCCTTTTCATAAAATCCAACCGATTTCGATTTGTCGCCCCCCACCAGTCCCGGCGAATAATAAAGAATATTCCCCTTTTCAATATGCGCCTGAATATTTGCAGGATCCAATTCGAGCGCCTTTTTTACTGCATTCATACTTTTAGGGCCCAGCACCACTGCTTTATATTTCTGTAATCCAATCGAAAAACCATAAAAAGCCCCCTGAAACGCCAGGACCGTGGAATTCGCGGGATTGGCCTTCAACATTTCATCCATCAGTTTTTCCCCTTTTCCGATGTAACTTTTTGCTTCCTGCGTTTTATCGTTCCCCAGCAACCAGCCAATCAGCCCGTAATAGCCTTCAAGCAACTCTACTTTCTGCCAGTCCGACAGATTCCTCATCTGCTCTATCTGGATGACTTCCTGTTGCCAGCGTACCATATCTCCCGAAATATACGACTGGTACAGGTTCATTTTAAATCCCGGCTGAGATGAAAGCTGAAACCCAACCATCATCACGAAAAAAACCAGGATCAATTTTCCAGAATATTTCTTCCTTTCCATATTATTTCTTTTTTGAAATGGTTGATAACAGCTTTGATTACAATCATCCAAAAAACCAGATGCTGCGGAACGATGAACAATACATTCATTCCAACCGGTTGTTTGCTGGCCAGTGTTACAAAAACACGAATCAGCAAAATCAGGGCAACAGAAAAAATCCCCCAAACCGCTCCCAAATAATAGAATATCCAGAAAGGCGTAATGGTGGTAACAACCGCAAACAAAACAGTCAGTAAAATACTGTTCCCAAAAAACTGAAAAACATTTTTGGTGAATCCTGAAATGGATTCCGGTAATCCTTTATACATACGGCATTCGACGAATGAATCACCAAGCAGCGTATCGGTTTTTAGTCCCAGATTTTTGAAATGCCGGCTAATGGCGATGTCTTCCACCCGGTGGTTTTTAAACAACCGATGGGGCTGAATATCACGATAAACGCGGGCGTCGAAAAACATGAACTGCCCGTTTGCCGCGGCAAAAGCCGGATTTTCGGATTTCCGGATGAGCGCCAGTGGCAGTAGACTGAGCAAAATCCAGTTCATCAGCGGCACTGAGATTTTTTCGCCCGGCGAAACCATTTTTTGCCGCGGAAAAATGGATAGCAGCGAAAGTTGGTATTTCAGCAAATGAGACAAGCTCCGTTCCATTAAACCATCATTCACCCGGACGTCGGCATCGAGAAACAGGAGATAATCGCCCGCAGCTTGTTGTGCCAGCCGGTAACAGGCGTGGTTTTTCCCGAGCCAGCCTTTGGGAAGTTCTGCGCCGGTGATCAGTTTAACTTTCTGGTTTTGTTTTGCAAAAGCCTTAACAATACTTGCCGTTGAATCAACAGAGCAATCGTCGTACACCAAAATTTCGAGATTTTCGTAACGAAAACCAGCCAAATCAGAAAGCAAATCGCCAATGTTTTCAGCTTCGTTGCGCGCCGGGATTAAAACAGAAACCTTCGGGAAGTTTTTTGTCGCCACTTTTCGGGGAAGAAAATGAAACGAAAAAAAATTGAAGGCTGAAACAGCCAACCTCATCAGCAGAAAAAAAAGCAATATGAAGCCAAACTGTATCATTGTTGCACCTGTTTTGCCCGGCATTGCTCATAAAACAACTGGAAATCGTCAGCCAGCGTTTCAAAAACGTAACCTCCGGGCGAGGTGTAATTTTCAAAATAAATGTTCAGCACTGGCTTTTTGAATGAAAAATAATCGACCAGATTGACATTAAAAACAACCTGACCATTTTCGCCCATCCGTTTCAGAATAAAATCAAGCCCTTTTTCGAACCTGAATTGTTGGATATGCATGCTCTGAATTTCGCCTTGCGGAAAAAGGAGCAACAAATTTTCACTTTTACCCAGCAAATCCACTGAGAATTGGAGGCTATCCACGATACCGCGCGTTTTTCTGGCAACCGAATACGCCCCGGCTTTGCGTAAAAAAAGGCGTTTCTGAAGTTCCTCTTCCAGCATCATAAAATACATTTTTCGACCGAAAACCCGGCAGTTCAACACCGACTGGATAAAACCATCCCACCAGCTAAAATGATTGGAAATCAGCAGGACTGACTTCCCGTTGTCGGTGAAATTTCCGTTGAAAACCATTTCCCGAAAATGAAGCTTCATCCGGATGGAAATAAAAAACAGGATAAATCTGACCCAAAAGCGGGAGTAAGTTGGTTTTATCATCGCAGCAAATTTTCAGTTACCCATATCAACACAAAAAATACCAACTGGATAAAAAACAGCCAGCGTGCCGGGCGGTTTTTTGTTTCAACTTTCAGAACTAAAAACAATCCGTGAAAAAGGAGTGCCAAAACCAGCCAGCCGATAAAGTTTTTCAGGGGCGGGTATCGGCCATGGAAACTCCACATCTGCATCACCGGAGCAACCATTTCCAGCACAAAATCATACAAAACCATCAACCCCGACGCCCCGAAAATTTTCAACGCAGGATTATTTGTAAAATAAGTCATGATGGCGTTGGAACTGTAAACCAGTAAAATCCAGTTCACGCCAATCAGCAGCGGAACATTCCCGATTTTGGGGCCTAGCGCCGAAAGGTAAATGTAATTTCCAAAAAGCTTCCCGGTGCTCACCCCTGCAAACTCGACCAGAAACGAAATCACAAAAACCGATGCAAAAGCCAGAATTGTTTTTCGGTGAAACCCACGATGAAAACAAAGCATCAATGCTGTTACGAGCAACAATGAAAAGGGAGTAACCATGAAAAACCAGGATCGGCTGGCTTCGAATGAGAACAACAGCAGCCCGACGAAATAAAAAATCAGGAAAAACCGGATGATTTTTTTTTCCGGAATTTGCCGGCAGAAGGTTCCGATGTTATGCTTTTTGAAATTCATCATCGACTATTTTAGCGCTGGCCAGACAAAGCGGAATCCCGCCACCCGGATGGACACTGCCACCCACAAAATAAAGATTCTTCAAGCCGGGCAAAAAATTAGGGTGCCGCATGAAAGCCGAAAACATGGAATTGGATGAAGCGCCATACAACGCGCCGTTACTACTCAGCGTGGCACGTTCAATGGTGCCCGGCGTGGCGGTTTCTTCCCATTCAATCCACTCTTCCATCGAAACATTCAATTGCCGGTTGATTTTTGAAATGACATTCCTGCGGATGGTTTGAATCTCTTCTTCCCCGACGGACCGGTCGAATGCCGGGGTATTCACCATGACAAACCAATTCTCGCAACCGACCGGCGCATCGGTTTTCACCATTTTTGAACTGATAAAAATATAAACTGTTGGGTCGG
>CAZHKI010000016.1:14682-16230 GCA_964533365.1 uncultured Maribellus sp.
AATTACTGCTGAACATGATGTTGTGCAACTCAAGTTCAGGAAATTCTTTCTTTACTCCCCAGTAAAAAATAAGGGCCGAAGTCGAAGGTTCGGCTTTGTTTATCCTTCTTTTCCGGGGATGTACCATCATGTGATTAGCCAGGTATTTAACGTCGGAATCCGAAATCACTGCATCAAAATGTTCGATGGTATTTCCGGTTTGAATGCCAAATGAATTATTTTTTTCAGGAGTCAGTCCGTTCACCAGCGTATTAAACCGGAACTGGACTCCTTTTTTCAGAGCCAGATTGTACAGGCTTTCAACAACCGAATACATTCCTTTCGCGGGGAAACAGGCGCCCAGATTGTGTTCAAGGTGGGCAATCACATTCAGCGTAGCCGGCGCACGGTATGGACTGGAGCCGTTGTAAGTGGCATACCGGTCGAAAAGCTGGATCATTTCCGGGCTTCGGAATGTGGCGCTGTTCATACGGTGCATGGTTTTGTAAAATTTCAGCCGGCCAATTTTCAACAGTGACTGCAAAACTTCAGTTCGAAAATAATTCCGGATTTTATGCAGCGATCGGAAAATGAAAATCCCGGCGGTCTGCCGATAAATTTCAGCCGCATTTCGCAAGTGCTTTTCCAGGTTTTGCGGAGGTTCTCCCAAAACCGTTCCACAAGCTGCTTTTAGTTTTTCTTCGTCGGAAAAGGCTGTTAAAACCTTACCATTGCTGAAAAAATATTTGCAGGAAACTTCCAGCCGGTGATATTCCAGATACTCCCGTACGTTTTCTCCGGCCAGTTCAAAAAGTTCTTCAACCAGTTCGGGCATGGTAAACAGCGACGGCCCCGTATCGAAACGATAACCATTCATTTTAATCTGCCCCATTTTGCCGCCGGGAACATCGTTTTTCTCGAAAACAGTTACACGGTGCCCTTTCACCGATAACCGGAGTGCAACGGCCAATCCGCCAATTCCCGAACCAATAACCGCTATCTTCATTTTGCCGCTTTTTTGGTTGCCCGCATTTCCAGTCTTTCCGAAAGAATCAACACCGAAAAGATGAGCGTAAAACCATAAAAAATATCTTCAGCCGGAATGGTCAAAATTCGTCGTCCGGCAAAAACGGTGGGGTTGTACCAAACCACTTCGTTTTCAATCCACGAACCGGTTAAAATGCCATTTACCACAAAAAAGGGAACCAGCAAAACCGGAAAAATGGCCAGAAACCGAGACAGTGTTTCAGGGTGAAACTTGTACCCCAAAAACAGGACGACCGGAAAAACGATAAAAACCAACAACGTATAGGGCCGCAAATAGTTAATTGAAACAATGGTAACTGAGAAAAAAACCAGAAACAGAAAGACCAGAAAAGTGGCCCGGTTGCTCAGCCTGTATTTTGGAAAATGAAAACGGATGGCAGAATAAGCAAAAATGCTGGCGTAGGGAATGGCCACAAAAAAAAGGATCTCCTCAAGAGGAAGGCCAAAAAGATGGGCTCCGCCAACATATCCTGGATTAAAACCCCAGTATCCGCGGTTTACAAACAACGCGTCCCAGGCGAC
>CAZHKI010000017.1:0-6921 GCA_964533365.1 uncultured Maribellus sp.
TTTCGGGATAGCCAGTGAAAGCCTGCATTTGCTGAACCCGAGACGTTTGGCAATTATCACGTTTTCCTGTTTTTCGAGCATTTCATTTTCGCCCACAATGCCAATGTCGGCCACGCCATCGGCTACGGTTTGCGGAATGTCGTCGTCGCGAAGGAACAAAGCGTCCATCGGGAAATTCCGCGATGTGGCAATAAGCGTCCGTCGCCCGATGCTCAGGTCAATTCCGGTTTCCTGAATTAACTGCATTGAATCTTCGTTTAATCTTCCCTTGGTTTGAATCGCAATTTTAAGCCTGTTTTCCATTTTGAATATTTTATTCCTAATTGAATTATTTCTCTTTTTATGAAATTAAAACAAAAGAGGCCTGCCTTTTCTGGCAAGCCTCTTTTGTTTTTATATCTTTTCAAACGATTTGGACAATACAATAACAGCCTACCAGATTATTGGTTTCTACCATGATGGCCGTGATGTCCAAGTTGTTTTTTCATTTTTTTTGAATTTGCAGCAAGTATAACGATAATTTTAAATTCATCCAACGTATGCCTGATTTTATGTGAAAAAATCAGGAAAAATTCATTTTCCATTTTATTTTGAAAGATGCAATCGATTGCATAGATTTGCAAATCACCGTTGACAGGCAGGGATTGTTTCCTGTTTTTCATGAAACCGTAAAAGAAAAACCGGATATTTACTAAGGAACAAGGATATTTAGCCACTGTCGGTAAATGAAGAATGAAACCAATAAATTAAAAAATGATATGAATAAATTATTGACTACCATTATCGCGACTTTGATTATTTCCGGGTCGTTATTCGCCCAAAAAGCAGGGAACGAGAAACTTTTTGGCGCACCCTACATTAAGAAAACCATGAAAAAAGCCCTCGACTGGCAGTTGCAAAACCCCAAACACAAACTGTATGACTGGACCAACGGCGCATTTTATGCCGGAGTATTTGCAGCTTACGAAACCACGGGTTCGAAAAAAATATGGAAGGCCATGATGGAAATGGGCGAAGCAAACCAATGGAAACCGGGGCCGCGCCTGCACCATGCCGACGACCATGTGATTTGCCAGACGTATATTGACATGTACCGGATTACCGGTGATAAAAAAATGATTGAGCCGTTTATTCAAACTCTGGATGAATTTATGGCAACACCATACCAAACCACCGAAATTCATAAATGTACCTGGTGGTGGTGCGACGCCCTTTTTATGGCGCCGCCTGCTTTTGTTAAGCTCGGTATTACCCTTGGCGACGACCAATACCTGCAACTGAACGATAAACTGTTCAGGGAATGTTATGATTTGTTGTACGACCAGGAAGAGGATTTGTATGCCCGGGATATCAATTACAAATGGGACGAACCGGGAATAAAAGTTATTACAGAAGCCAACGGAAAGAAAATATTCTGGTCGCGTGGAAATGGCTGGGTAATGGGAGGTTTGGTACGCGTTCTGAAAGAGTTGCCGAATGATTATCCTACCCGTGCGTTTTATCTTCAGAATTTTAAGGAGATGGCTGCGCGGATTTTAACACTGCAACAGGAAGATGGATTGTGGCGGGCCAGTTTGCTCGATCCCGCATCGTATCCCGGCGGTGAAGCCAGCGGTTCTGGTTTTTATACGTATGCACTGGCCTGGGGAATCAATAACGGTATTTTGGATAAAGCCACTTATTTGCCGGCAGTCGAGAAAGCCTGGGTGGGGCTGAATTCGCTCATACAACCCGATGGTCATGTGGGTTGGTGCCAACCTATTGGAGCCGATCCGAAGTAAAACTTTAACGCCGAAAGCTGGGAAGTTTACGGAACCGGGGCATTTTTGCTGGCGGGAAGCGAAGTGATTAAACTGGGGAAATAGAAAATTCTCAAAATACATACAACAGGGCGGCAATCAAGATGTCGCCCTGTTGATTTTTCTGAACATTGCTGTTGGTTTATTTTACCTTTTCAGCACTTAACTTCATTTCGCCTTCAGGCGTTTTTACCGAACCGGTCATTTTGGTCCCTTCAATTTTTGATGTGGCGCTGATGTATTCATAATCGATATACAGGCCAAATTTCAAAACGCCATCGGCATATTCAATGTTTTTCAGGTCAATTTTGTACCCGTCGGCCATTTTAACTTCACCGGCCAGTTTCCCTTCTTTTTCAGAAAATACAATAACACCTTTTTCGTAACCGTAAGGCGCTGTGGGTACCTGGTATTTCCATTCGCCCACAACCGGTTTGTTATTCGCTGCTGTTGAAACACCGGCAGTTCCTGCCATCAAAATCGTCAAAACAAAAAAGAACAATAATTTCTTCATGGTAATTTTATTATTGGTTAATTATCAACCCAAATGTCAGTGACTTCTTTTTAATTTCCAAAATTATGGGGTAAGATGGTTTATTTGGGGTTAAATCAATTTTGTTCAGGATAAAAACTCCATAAACCGGGGTGAATATTTTTCGGAGACCGGGATGGGCTTGTCAAAGTGTTTCAGCCGGATGATCATTTTTTTGCCTTCTTTCTGCACAAAAGCGATATTTTGGGTATTGACCATGTACGAACGGTGGCAGCGGATAAATCCGTTGCTGATCATGGTTTCTTCCATGTTTTTCAGGGTGTTTCGCAAAAGGTTGCGTTGCATTTTCCCGTTGAAGAGATAGAAAACGGTGACATAGTTATCGGTCGATTCCAGCATCAGCACGTCGGCAGGCAAAGCCGAAAACCTGATTTTTTCGTTTTCGTCCCTGAATACGATCAGGTTGTTCCCCAGAGTTTTAACGGTTTTTTCTTTTTGCGGGAGTATTTCGGAATGCCGGTTTTTATAGTGGATAATCACCAGCACAAAAGAGTAGGGAAGGCAAATTCCCAGGAATGTATATTTCAGCGAAAAGATAAAATCGTTGACAAAGTTGCCCAGCGGATTTCCATACAGAAAAATATACACCAGGCTGATGAGGAGAATTTCGATGAGAAGCCAGAGCGAGAAGGTTTTGGTGGTAAACCGGTTGATTTTGAACAGCGCCCGCAAGGGAAACTGGGTGATAAGAAGCACCAGCGAAACAACCACTCCGAAACTCGATAAGCGCAGAAACTGAATCAGATATGAATCGGAGAACCAGCGGTTGATATTGAACGGGACAAAAATATTTAGAAATATGACACTGAAAATCAGGCAAAAAAGAATCAGAAAGTAACGATCCGATTTTTTGTCGAGCAGGGGAAAAGGCCGGTTCAGGAAAGAAAAATTCATTCCGATTTTCAATTTTTGCCAATATTAATCAAAATATGGTTCGTTTTTTTTGTTACGAATTTATTTGGTAATTATTCCGTCAACATTTTCAGGTTATCCTTCTTTTTTAACGAGCAGGTATTTATTGTTTTCGAGTTCTGAATAACCCTGTTCGTAGCAGAAATAGTAAACCCGTCCGGTTTGTGTGGTGTAGGTGTGGGTAAAATAATTGAAATTGAACCCTTGTTTTTCGAGCATCGGTTTTAAAACGGTGGTTTTTTCTTCCGGGTTTAACCCAAGTAAAATGGCGCGGTTGTTTTTCAGGATGCGGTTGATTTTACGCATGTAATTGGTGGGCGCCCCGCCTTTTTTGTTGTTCCAGGCGTTGCGGCACAGGTCGTTGCAGAATTTCTGGTCGGCACGGCCCCTGAGCGGTTCCCCGCATTCAAGACAAAGTCGTTGTTCCATTTTTATTGTTTTAGTTCCTTGTTCATGATGTTTTCGAACCTCGTGTTGCTAATCGGGTGGTGACTGATAACTTTCCCGTTGAAAATAATACAAAATGTACCGAAAGCACAGGGCGTTTGCTGTGCTGCCCCAGCATTTTCCAGGTCGATTAAATTCGTTTTCAGGTTGTATTTTTCCTCTGCCGTTTGAATAATGGCATTTACATTTTTTTCGGTGTAAGGGCACTGTGGCGAGCGAATGATGGTCAGCCCGGTTTTGTATTTGTCCAAGTTGTTTAGTACTTCGGTTTTGAAGTTTGGGTTTTCAGCGCTTTCGTTGAATTTTAAAACCAATAAATTGAAATCGGGTTTGGCTGAGTCGGCGAGGGTGAACCCGTTTTTCAGGAAAATTTCGTCGCCGGCCATAAACGAACCTTTGCGGGTAACCACGGCAACTCCTGACTTACCGGCCACCCTGGCTTCGCTGATGCATTCGCCAATCAACTGCGAAGCATAACCTTTCCCTTTGAACTCGTTTTTAAACCCGGAAAAAATGCAATGGATAAACATATACCCGGCAGCGTTAACCGGGCGATGGGCAAACTCTCCGGGAATGTATTCGAGCATTCCCTGGTAACTGCCGTCGTTTGCAATTACAGCTTTTATCCGCAAGCCTTTGGCGTAATATTCCTCAAACCAGGTAATTTTATTCCGTAGTTCCTTGTGTTTGTTTACATCCTTGTAGCCACAAACCCCGTAACTGGCAATGTTTTCAGGGGTGAGAGAGATGATTTTGATGTTGTTTGTTTTTTCGGATGTTGTCATTTCGTTTTTTATTGAACTTGTGCAATTTTTGCACAAGTTGATTTTTCTTCCATTTCTTCGGATTTATAGATGTTAGAAATATGCCGATTTATAACAGTCCGGTCAGTTTCGAATAAATCTTCCAGTTGGTACTGATTTAACCAAACCGTTTTCCTGTCGGGTTTTACTTCAATCCCGGTTTTCCCGTCTTTGGTGGTGAAAATTTGAATGGCAGAGGTGTTCATTTATATTTCTATGGTTCGATAAATTTTGTCATCCAGTTTTTAATTTTTACTTCGTTTTTTATGGCTTCATTTTTCAATCAGTTTTTTTAACTGTCTTTGTGCCTTTTACAATGCAAAGCACGCTCGCAATTGTTTTTAAACTCCAATTGATTATTCTTTATTTCCGTTCCAGGTTCCACTATGGTTTGAAGATGAATTGCTCCAGGTTCCGCTTACCGATTTTCCATTCATTTGGCCGGTAAATTCATAGCCAAACGTTGTCGTTCCTACCGTTGCAGTAAATGCTCCATCACCGGACACCGATCCATTTAATCCCGATTGAATCGAAGAGCTTGTTTCTTTCACGGTTCCGGTTATAATGCCACTTTGGGATATAACTGCAATCCAGGTTCCGGTTTCATCTCCGGAATAGGTTCCGCTCCAGTTTCCGGCAAATTCAGATTTAGTTGAATTGTCATCGTTTTTTGAACAGGAATTAATTCCAAAACTTAGTAAAAACAGTAATAGATAAATTTCTTTTTTCATAGGTTTCTATTTTATTGTTGTTAAGCTGTTTCATTTAATTGTGCTTCATTCGTATCGTTGTTAAAAGAAAGAGAACGGTGGTGGCATGTTGCGGAGCGGATTTCGGAGAGCGTTCATGTCCGGTAGGACGGAACGATGTTGCGAGAATCCAGCGAACGACACACCACGAACCCCGCAATGCAATTTACAAATTGTTATGGGCTGGCTTTTATTCATTTTTTGTCGAATGTGATATATTCAATTCCTCCAGTTTTATGATAGCCATTTTGTTTTTCATTCTGGTAATCTTTGTTTATAATCAAATCATTAAGTTTAGCCCAAGAAATCAAGTCTTTTCTAAATTGGTGAGGATGTCTTTGATAATAATTGCTATCAATTTTTTCCTTTTTTGAATATTCTTCTAAAATCTCCTTTCTCGGATATGTTTTTTCAATTTCAATGAATTTATTTAGAAACCCTATTAAGCTTATTTTTGTAATACTTTTTTTAATTTTCTCAAATTCCATTAATTCATTTGGAAGTGGTTCAATCTCAATTTCTTTTCTTCTTTTGGTATTTGTCCAACCAAATGGTTTTGATATTAAACTGAATTTTGGCGCTGGATTAGAATTGCCAATCTTAAATAATTCAATTTTCACTAAAAAAATTTTTATCTCGTCAGAAAGGTTTTTGTTTAACCATTCAATTGCTTTTTCATGCTCAATCCTTAAATCTTTAACAATCCAGATAATATTTTTTGTGTCGTAATGCGAACTATAAGTAATTAATTGTCCTAAATGTGAATGATTTGTATCTTCTAACTGGTTTTCAATTATTGTAATTTCATCAGTCAAAATATCTTTAGACAAAATGTCAACTCGAAATTTTCCGACAGGAGCTTCTCTTTTAATAATTTCCAATTCCATTCCCAACTCATCACTTAAAATTTCGATGTTTTCAGGTTGAGTAAGCCATCTAGTAAAATCTGAGGATTCATGAATCCAAACTTTTCTGAGGTCAACTGATATTAATTTCTCTAATTGCACAATTTTTAGTTTTTTTCAAGCTTGCCCATAACTAGGTTATAAATTCACTTACGGATTATTTAGAGATAAAATTTATTCCGCTAATATACAAAAAACTACCCGTTTGCAAACGAATACAAACGTTTATTGTCGAATACAAATGTTTAAAAACCGGATAAGGTTTGGTGGCCACTTTACCTTTGGTTCAACTATTTTGTTCATCCAGTTATTAACGTTTAAAAATTACTAAAATGAATGCTTTACGTAACAGTGTCAGGCTTATCGGCCACCTGGGCGACGACCCAAAAGTGAGAAAGTTGGACAGCGGAAAAACTCTGGCTAATTTTACCATAGCCACCAACGAAGTTTACCGTGATCAGAACGGCAACCAACAAAGCGAAACCACATGGCACCGACTGGTGGCCTGGGGCAAGCAGGCCGAAATTGTGGAAAAGTACATGAAAAAAGGCGCCGAAATTGCCGTGGAGGGAAAATTAACCAACCGCACATACGAAGACAAAAGCGGTGAAAAACATTACATTACCGAAATTGTGGTGAACTCGCTTTTAATGCTCGATAAAGGCAAAAATTAAACGCTGACACCTCAAGCAAAAGAGCCGTCCGGTTTCCGGAGCGGCTGGCGCTCGAAGCCGCCGAAGATCTCCCAGTGAT
>CAZHKI010000017.1:6931-10746 GCA_964533365.1 uncultured Maribellus sp.
GGTAAACGTAATCCACAAAGTTGCCGGTTTCGTCGCGGTCGATGATAACGTGTTTCGGCGACGGGATGAGGCAGTGTTTAATTCCGCCGTAACCGCTGATGGAATCCTGGTACGCGCCGGTGTGGAAAAATCCGAGGTACAGCGGCTCTTTTTCGCGCGACGAGTAACGGGGCAGCATAATCTGCTGGTTCAGGTCTTCCGAGTTGTAATAGTCGGAGTGGTCGCAACTGATTCCGCCAATGTTTACGCGGGTGTACTCGTTGTCCCACTTGTTGACCGGCAGTAAAATAAACTTCTCGAAAATCGACCAGGCATCGGGAATGGTGTTCATCAAACTATTGTCGATGATGTACCACAATTCGGTGTCGTTTTGCTGTTTTTGTTCAAGAACTGAGAAAATAGTGGCGCCGCTTTCGCCCACGGTATATTTGCCGAACTCGGTATAAATATCGGGTTCCTTGATTCCTTCGGCGTTGCAGCTTTCCTTGATATTTTTTACCAATTCGCGGATCATGTATTCGTAATCGTATTCAAAACCCAGATGGTTTCGGATGGGGAACCCGCCGCCCAGGTTGAGAGCGTTCAATGTTGGGCATTCTTTTTTCAGTTCAATATAGGTTTTCATCGACTTCTGAAATTCGCCCCAGTAATAGAGGGTGTCTTTAATTCCCGAGTCAACGAAAAAGTGGAGCATGGTAAGTTCGATATTCGATTTATCCTTGATTTGGTTGCGGTAGAATTCCATGATCTCCGAGGCCCTGATTCCCAGACGAGAGGTATAATAACTGCTTTGCGGTTCTTCGTCGATAGCCTTGCGGATGCCGATTTTAATTTTTTTCTTTCCGGCCAGTGCCAGAATTTTTTTCAACTCGTTTTTGTTGTCTAAAACGATGGTTGAATCGGTAAACCCGACATCCTGCAGCGAGATAATTTTTTTGATGTAGTCGTCGGTTTTGTAACCGTTGTGAACCAGTTTCACCGAATTGTCGAGTTTACCTTTTTTGAACAGGTTCAGAATCAGATCAATGTCGAACGACGACGAGGTTTCGAGGTTTACGTCGTACTGCAGTGCCTTGCTGATTACATGGTGAAAGTGGCAGGTTTTGGTACAGTAACAATAATTGTAAGTGCCCTGGTAATTCTCGGCTTTTATCGCCCTTCGGAAAAGGTTCCGGGCTTTTTTTATCTGGTCGCCAATGCGCGGCAGGTACATCAGCCGGAATGGGGTGCCATATTTTTGGATTAAATACTTCAGCGAAACGCCGTTGAATACAAGGTAACCGTCTTGCAGGTCGAATCCTTCCTGTGGAAAATAGTAGGATTGCTCAATTAAGTCATTGTAAGAATTTTTCATTTATATACCCACATAAATTTTGTTTTTATAAAGAAGGTTCAAAATAAATATCTTTTTTCCTAATATCTGTCCTTTTGAAGTTCAAAAATCAAAACCAGTGATATTTTTTGCCGATGAAACGTCGTTTTAGTCTGTTGAAAGCTCATAACAAGCTGTTTGTTATGGAAATGTTTCCTTAAATATTTAGAAACAGTTTCGTTAACATTCTGTATTTTTTCTCCTGGCTTTTAAATTGTTTTCTTTCCTCTTTCTAATTCCTTACAAACCGTGTGGAAAGTACCGTCTGGTTTGACCGGACTACAACCATGTACACGCCTGGTTGCAGGTTTTCCACATTGAAAATAAGATTTTCCTGATCGGCCCTGAAGTTTTTCACCAGTTGACCGTTGCTGCTGAAAATCTGAATTTGTTCGATCCTTACCTGCGACCGGATTCGGATGTCGCGGCTGGCAGGGTTTGGATATACGTACAACCCGGCCGTGTCAGCCAATGGAACTACGCCACCGGAATTGTTCTGATCGATATGTAGTATCACCGAATTGGGTGTTGAAAGGGTGTGGCCGTCGTAAATGCAATATTTCAACGAATCGTAACCCGTAAAATCGGGGTTGGGCAGGTATTCGAATGAACCGTCGTTGTTTAACGTGATTTGCCCGTTTTTCGCTGTTTCCGTAATGAGGCTGATCATAATTTCCCCGTCGAGGTTAAAGTCGTTGCTTAGCAGGCCTTCTGTTGCATTGGCAAATACCGGGAATGTTTCGCCGGCAAAATAAAAACTGTCGCGCACAGCAATGGCTGGCGTGTTGAATTTATGCAGGTTGTCTTTCATCACGTAATACGATTTTTTCAGGGTTTCCATTGCGGCAGTGTTTTCAATTCTCACCCATGGTTCCCAAACAAAACGTTTGTTTGGCGAGTACCAGTTGTTTTTATACAGCACCGAAATGGCGAAACCGTCAGAAATCCTGTTTTCCTTTTCCGGGGTACTCCGGTCGTCGTGAAAAACTCTCATCTGGTCGGGGGCAACCATATTCAGGTAAAACCACGGGAGGCGGATTCTGATTTTATCGTCGGAAATGGTCACCGCATCGTTCGACGACGACGGCTGGAATCCGTAATTCACCTGCAAATCGCCGATATACTGCACATCGGAGTGCGACGAGTTGTTACGTACCCTGACAATTTTCCAGGGCGCGCCGTCGGTGGGTACTGAACGGTATAGCTGCGCCGGTTCCGAAAAATTATGCCAGATGCCAAAAATGTCATAAGCCTCGGTAACCATCAGTTTTGCTGAATAGTTGGTAAGGTGCAGCACAAATTCCGAGCGGGTGGGGATGGGTTCTCCCGAAGGTAATTTCGATTCGCCCAGGCTGTCGGAGTAGGTGTCGAAAGCAATCCACATTTCATCGGGAATATCCAGCGGATTTTTTAACCCGATTTCCAGTTCAAAATAGGAATGGTTGACCTCAGCGTCAACATACGTAATTGAGGTATTGCTGTTCTTTGTAATGAGTGTTTCCTTCTGAATGGTTTTATCGAACGAAACCAATCCGTAATTTTGTTCGGCGGCTGCCATATTGTGCCATAAAATGCGGCTTTCGGCTATATTGTCGATGGGGTCGGTGATCCAGGTGCGCTTAAACCACTCGTCGATCCATGAAAACTGGATACCTCCGCCGCAACTGGTATTTCTGATGGTTTCGAGCATTCTCAGATTGGCATGTCCCTGGTTGGTTTCGTCGAAACCGCCGTGGTTTAATCCCGAGGTGGCATAATGCGCGATGGCCCAGCTTGACGGTACTCCGTATTCAGCAATAATCAGCGGGAACTGCGTGTAATGTGATTTCAGTTCGGTTAAATAGCCCATGTAACTGTTGGGTCCGTTATTATCGGAAAACGATTGATAAGAAGTTTGCTGGCTTACAAAATCGGGATAATACGGGTAAGCGTGGTAGCTGATGAAAAATCCGGCCGGGGCATTGGTTTTAACAATTTTTGAAAGGTCGATTTCAGCTTTGTCTTCATCAGGATTTTTTTCTTCGGGATGCGCAAACGGATCGAGGGTTGGCCAGCTTGAAATACTCACCGGCCGTTGAGTGTTATAACGGGTTTGCTGGTAGCTGACTGTATGATCCAGCATGCTGGCAAACCAGGCTTCGGAAGGCGATGCCCCGGAAATGGAAAAGTGGTTTCCTGAAAACGAATTGACAGAAACATTCTGCTGGTTAGTGGTCAGCACTTCGTCGGGATATACTTCGCGGCCAATAATAAATGCCAGGCACCATTTCGACACATCGGCCGAATAACTTCCGTAAGCCTTTCCGGTTCGTGTGGATATGGTTTTGTTCCCGTGAACAACATCGATGGTTTCTTCGATTTCCTGCCTGAAAGCATTCGACATAAAATACAGATTGTTGGCGTACCCCGGTAATTCTTCCTCAAGCCAGACCCCGTGAATAAT
>CAZHKI010000017.1:10756-16144 GCA_964533365.1 uncultured Maribellus sp.
TCGCTGTGTTAAATGCTTCAAGCGCCTCGTAAAAACGCGGAAAATGCAGCGTATATAATCGTATGCAGTTGAACCCTGCTTCCTTTATCTGTTTGAACCAACGGGTATAATCGTCGCTTGTGGCCGCCATTTCACCGGGAAAAGTACCGGGCACTGCAACTCCCAGGTTTACCCCTTTTATAAAAAAAGGAACATATTCCGACCCGTTCCAGATGGTAAGGTTTTCAGTATCGGTTGAAAACGGTATGTCTCCCAACGGCTGAGATTTCAGTGGGATCCCGGTTGACTGGAACAGGAAAAGAATCAGTAATCCTTTCAGTGTGAAACGGCAGATGCTGTTTTTCATACTTTATCATTTTATAAAATCAAATATAATGATGTGGCGCTTCATTTCCATTCATTTTTGAAATTGAATCTGACAATTTGCAAATTCAAGGCGCCGGCGACATCAAATATTAACAGTTTTTAAGTGCAGGTAAGGGTTGGATGTCATTCTGGATCACAGAGGCGCATATCTTTGAGCAGCAAAAATCTCGATATATGTTTAACCCTTTGGGTTTATGGAACTGGTTGGAGTAGAATTAAAAATGTATTCCCATTTTAATTTATCGGATCGATTGAGGTATGATGTTGCCTGATTTTCAACCAAACCTTTTTCTTTTTTTACCTTCGCACGATGGTATGATTATTCGTACATGAATTACAAATAACATCATTGTCAGTATGATCCAGGATATTTTTCCACACCGCTTTAGTAATCACTTTTTGGGAAACGTAGCCTTGAAAGAAAATGATTATATTCTTCATTATCGGGATAATTCAGTATTATTGAAAACTATTGGAGATGAGTTCAGTTTGCCCCGGAAAAGTGATTTTACGGAACCTGTCAATAAATTGGAAGCGATTTTTTTGTTCACCCTGAACGACATTTCCTGTTTTCTGGTTTGGGATGTCCCAAAAACCGCCGGTCCCTGTTTGAGTTACCACAACATCAGTTTTTTTCGTTCAACCCAACAGCGGGAAATTGCCTGGGTTTGTCTTGCGGGATACCAACTGATGAACTGGTACTCGCATAATAAGTTTTGTGGAAAATGTGGTGCGCCAACGCAACATAAGCCCGATGAACGGGCAATGTACTGTACGGTTTGTCAAACAACTTTCTACCCGAAAATATCTCCGGCTATCATTGTTGCCATTATTTGCAACGATAAAATTCTGCTAGCCCGCAATACCCAATTTCCCGGAAACTGGTATTCGTTAATTGCCGGTTATGCCGATGTGGGCGAAACCCTGGAAGAAACGGTGGTGCGTGAAGTGAAAGAAGAAGTGGGGCTGGATGTGACCAATATCCGGTATTACAAAAGTCAGCCCTGGCCCCTTTCGGGTTCGGTGATGATTGGTTTTACTGCCGAAGCCGACGAAAACCAGCCCGTTGTTGCCGACAAAGTTGAGATTGCAGAAGCTGCCTGGTTCAGCAAGGGAAATCTTCCGCCTCATTCTTCAACCATTAGCATTGCCGGCGAAATGATTGAAAAATTTGAGAAAGGCGAACTGTAACCTCACAGTTTAATACAACCGGTTTTTTTCTGAAAATAATCTGTTTTTAAAAGGATGAAGGTTTAGCAGGAATTGAAAGCCAATATTAGAATGCGGAATCTTATTTTTCTGAAAAACCACCTGCAAAATCCATCACGGTCATTGTTTGGTATTCGGGATGGCTGCCGGTGGCTACACCCACAACCTGAAAGTCGGGGTGCAGGAAGTTTTTCCGGTGGCCGCGGTCGCGCACGCCGTCGTCGATGAGCAGGTAAATGACAATTTGTTGCGCGGTGTGGCCGCCATAGGCAATGTTTTCGGCCATTCTTACCTTCCAGTGCCCGTAACGTTCTATCCGCGTCCGTGCATTGGAGCGGTCGCTCCCGCGGTGCCCGGTTTGCCCGGTGCGCGACTGGTCTTTCACATGGTCGCGGGCGGCTTTGCTTAATCCCACGTTCGGATACAACAGTGAGAGCGGTTTTTGCCGTTTTAGTTCGGTTACACATTCATTCAGCGCGATAACCCCTTCGCGTGTCATCAGCGGCATGTCGCCCGGGTAATACAACAGCTTTTGTTTGTAATTTTTTGACAATGGCGCGATGTATTCGGCGGCGTATCTGGCCGGGTTGGATCGCAGTTTGTTCATTTCGAAGATGATCTCTTTTTCCAGCGGTGAAAGAAAATTGGATTGGGCCGCAGTATTCAATTTCGAATCATCCCAATTGCTCTTTCCCGGATCTGCATTCAGGAAAACCGGAATAAAAATGAAAATCATCAGAGGTATTGCCATTGTTTTCATGGTTGTTCTGTTTTTAGAATTGAAACGTTCTTTTTTCCATTTTATTCGTGTCTCAATTAAATAATTCCTTTCTCAAAAAGAGTGAACGGGGTGCAGTTTCGATAAATTGTCCCAGTTTTTTTCATTCTTCTTCTATCAATTCCACATCATAAAGTTTAACTTTACGGTTCAAATAAAATAATTCAAAATAAAGATAGTATGAGTACCAACCGAAGAATTTTTATAAAAAATACCGCGGTAGCCGCAGCAGCTGTCAGTGTTGCGCCGGCTGTTTTAAATGCCTGTGCTTCGCCAGCCGAGAAAGTAACCGTTGCTTTAATCGGATGCCGATCGATGGGATTCAATGACCTCGTCAGTTTCCTGAAGGAGGGGAATAATGTGGAATGTATGGCATTGTGCGATGTTGATTCAAAAGTGCTGGAAGATAAGGCCGCAGAAGTGGAAAAGCTCACCGGAAAAAGGCCGCAGGTTTTTGCCGATTTCCGCAAAGTACTTGATAATCCCGATATTGATGCAGTGATTATTGGTACGCCCGATCACTGGCATGCTATTATGACCATTATGGCACTTCAGGCTGGTAAACATGTTTATGTTGAAAAACCCATGGCCCACAGCATTGAAGAGTGTTACGCCATGGTGGCCGCCCAGGCAAAATATCCCAGCCTGAAAGTACAGGTGGGCATGTGGCAGCGCAGTTCGAAACACTGGTTCGAAGCATCGGATGTGGTGAAATCGGGTGTGCTGGGCGACATTCATTTGGTGAAAGCGTGGATTTACAAGGGTTACGATACACCTTACCCGGTGATGGAAGATTCGGAGGCGCCGGCCAATGTTGATTATGATATGTGGCTTGGGCCAGCTCCCAAACGTCCGTTTAACCTGAACCGTTTTCATTACAACTTCCGCTGGTGGTGGGACTATGCTGGTGGCGCCATGACCGACTGGGGAGTTCACCTGCTCGATTTTGCCCTTTATGCCATGGATGCCGATATGCCAGAATTCATTTCTCCCGGAGGCGGAATTTTTTATCACGAACCAGGCGCTATGGAAACCCCCGATATTCAGCAGGCGCTATACAACTATCCCAAACATTCGATGGTGTGGGAATGCGGCTTGAATCCGGGCATCGGACCATACGGGAAAGGGCACGGTGTGGCATTTGTCGGGCAAAAAGGTACGCTGGTGGTTGACCGAAATGGCTGGGAAACCATGCCCGATACCAACAATGCAGAGAAGAAACCGTTCTTCGAAGGCAAAAAACAACCAAATTATGGCGACGGATTGGATGAACATGTGAAGAATTTCCTGGAATGCATCCGTAAGGGGGGAAGTTTGAATACCCCGGTTGAAATTGGCGCCAAAACTGCCATCGTTTCCGAAATGGGAAATATCGCTTACCGCGCCGGCCAGCGGATTCACTGGGATAATTCAACCAAAAGTTTCAGGGAAGAGATTGCCAACTCGATGATGAAGCTGAATTACAACGAAAACTGGAAACTTCCTAAAATATAATTGCTAAAAGGTAGGTTCAGAATCCGTTGTGAATCTTGGTGCCCTGTATAATAAATCGTAATTTTATCGGATAAGTAACACCATTAAAACTGAAATACAATGAATTCGGACCGAAGAAACTTTATTAAAACCACCAGCCTTGCAACTGCCGCCATTGGGGCATTTCCAACCATTATGAATGCCTGTGCCTCGCCAAATGAGAAAATTGTGGTTGGCCTGGTTGGCTGTCTGGGAATGGGTTTTAACAACCTGAAAGCATTTCTGAACCAGCCCAATGTGGAATGTGGCGCTTTGTGCGATGTCGATCGTAATGTATTGGAAGAACGTGCCGCAGAAGTTGAAAAAATTCAGAATAAAAAACCGCTGTTGTACGACGACTACCGGGCGTTACTTGACAATAAAGACATCGATGTGGTTATTAATGCCACACCCGACCACTGGCATGCGTTAATCGCCATTCATGCCATGGAAGCCGGGAAAGACCTTTATACCGAGAAGCCGCTGGCCAATAGTATTGAAGAGTGTAACCTGATGGTGAGAGCACAGAAAAGGTACAACCGGGTGGTACAGGTTGGGCAGTGGCAACGCAGCGATCCGCACTGGAAAGCCGCGGTAGAATATCTTCATGCCGGAAATATTGGGAGGATCCGTTCGGTTCGTGCCTGGTCGTATGTCGGGTGGAAAAGTTCCATACCGGTGGTGCCCGACTCGGAAGCGCCGGCAGGTGTGAATTACGATTTCTGGTTAGGACCCGCCCCACTGCGCCCCTTCAACAAAAACCGGTTTCATTTCACGTTCCGCTGGTATTGGGACTACGCCGGTGGTTTAATGGCCGACTGGGGTGTTCACCTGCTCGATTATGCTTTGTTTGGCATGAACCAGTATGTCCCCCAATCGGTGATGGCAACCGGCGGAAAATACGCATTTCCGGATGATGCCATGGAAACACCTGATACTATGATGACCGTTTTCGATTTCGGCAGTTTTGGCCTGTTGTGGGACCATACCATCGGGATTTACGGCGCTAATTACGGAAACCGTGGGCATGGCGTTGCATTTATCGGTGAATGGGGAACCCTGGTGGTTGACCGCAGTGGTTGGGAAGTAATCCCCGAAACTACAAGCACCAGCGCCAAAAAAGATTTTGCCGCTGTTCCGCTGCAAAAAGGAACCGGAAAAGGTTTGGATTTACATGTTGAAAATTTACTGAATTGTATCCGCAAAGGAGGAAAACCCAACTGCGATATTGAAATTGGCGCACATATCGCCCGGATTTCCCACCTGGGAAATATTTCGTACCGTTTGGGAAGAAAAGTATTCTGGGATGCTGAAAACCAACAGTTCATTAACGACAGTGAAGCGAATAATTTTGTGAAAGCAAATTACCGCAGCCCTTGGCAAATCCCAAAAGTTTGGCTTTTTCATCACGCAGTTTCACAATTTTCCGGATCACCTCTTTGTTGTCAAATGCGTTATCATTATCTCCACGCATAAAATATCCGCGATAGAGTTTTTCACGCAAATCACGTGTCTTTGCATAC
>CAZHKI010000018.1:0-1218 GCA_964533365.1 uncultured Maribellus sp.
GCCCTGCTTGAACTGAGCGGTTATGTCCCTGCTGAACAGGGTGAAAACTATTACGACTATGCCGTGAAACAAATTCGGTCGCTCACTTCTCCTGAATACCTGGCCGAAACCGGTACCAACGGAAATTTTATTCTGAAACACAGCACGGGTCACAAACCGAATAACTCGGAAATTGATGTTCCGATTTCGTATGCCGATTATTATTATGTGGAAGCGCTGACCCGTTTAAAAACGATGCTGGCAAAAAAATAGAAACCATTTAAAAAGTATCTGAAAGATAAATTTTTAGATGCTTTGAATCATGAAGGCTGTTTGGCTGGTATTTTTTACAGCCGGACAGCTTTCTTTTTTTATGGAGTATTTTAAGTCGAAATCCAGCTCTGACAGTTATGTAAAAAGTAATCTGTGCCATGTAAAAAAATATCGGCTATCTTTATCGCCTCAAAAAAGGTTGAATAATGAGCAGGTTTTTCATATTTGTATATTTATTTTTCATAATACTCCCGGACATTGGATTAGCACACGACTGGCCAATGTGGCGCTGCGATTATAACCGTTCGGCTTCTTCGCCCGAACAGTTGCCCGGTGAGCTTTATCTGCAATGGCAGGTGAATTATTCGCCGAGAATCCCGGTATGGGACGATCCGCTGAACCAAAACCTGATGCAGTTCGACCGGATATTTGAACCCATTGTGGCCGGTAATAAATTGTTTATTGGATTTAATGATCAGGATAAAGTGGTGGCGCTTGACCTTGATTCAGGAAAGGAAATTTGGCATTTTTATGCCGACGGGCCTGTGCGGTTGCCACTGGCTGTCAATAATGACAAAATATATTTCACGGGCGACGATGGTTTTTGCTATTGCCTGAACACCACCGACGGGGTTTTGGTTTGGAAACGCCTGCTGGCGCCATCCGTGAATAAATTGCTGGGAAACAAACGGCTCATTTCCATGTGGCCGGCACGGGGCGGAATTGTCATCAAAGACGATATTCTTTACACAGCAGCCAGTATTTTCCCTCTTATGGGAACTTTTATTTATGCCCTCGACGCCGAAACCGGCCAAATCATTTGGAAAAATGAAGGGACCGGTAGCAATTACATTTTACAGCCACATCGATCGCCGGCTTTTGCTGATGTGGCCCCGCAAGGCCCGTTTACCATCAGCGGCGATAAATTACTGGTAGCCGGGGGACGTTCCGTGCCTGCAGCTTTCG
>CAZHKI010000018.1:1228-16101 GCA_964533365.1 uncultured Maribellus sp.
AACCGGCGAAGAATTGTATTACCAGTTGGCGGCAAGCGGAAAAACCGGCGGCGCTTTTACCTGTGCCAGCGATGAGGTTTTTTTCAACCACCACCGCATCAGGATGACCGCGATGTACAACGCTGAAACCGGCGACAGACTGGTTTCTAATGCTGGTGAGTACCCGGTAATTGATGGGGATACTTTTTATTTCTCCGGGAAAAATATTTCGGCTGCCCGGATGAATTCAGAAAAAAAACTGGAAACACTATGGAATTCTGACATTCCGGCAACCAACGATTTGATTAAAGCCGGCGATTGCCTTTATGCCGCCGACAGTTCAGGGATTAAAGCAGTTAAATTGCTTCCTGATAACACAACTCAGGTGATTTGGAATTACCGTTCTGAAAAAAATATTGAACGGCTGGTTGCGGCAAACGGTAAACTGATTGCAGTAACCGGCGACGGATCCATCCTGGTTTTTGGAAATTCACCGGTTGCTGACGTTAAAAAATATTCACCAAAGCAGATTTCGGTACACAATAATCCGGGCAAGTGGAAATCCATCATCGAAGACACCGGAGTTGACGCCGGATACTGCCTCGTGATGGGGGGCGGAGATGTTCAGCTTCTTAGCGGACTTCTTGCCGGTACTTCGCTGAATACGGTGGTTTATGAAAAAGATGCTGCCCGGGTGCAGTTTCTTCGCGAATACTTTGACAAAGCCGGGGTTACAACAGACCGGTTGAGCTTTTTGCATTTTGGGGATCCGTTTCCGCAACTTCCGAAATACTTTTCCTCGCTGACCATCATCAGCGACATTTCGTACGTTGGTCAAGGCGACAGCGATTTACTGGGGCAGGTTTATGAATCGACCCGGCCGTATGGGGGGAAAGTGATCTTCTTTGAAAAAGGAAAAGTAAAAGAACGGCTGAAAAAGACGTTGACCGGATTGAACCTGGCAGGGGCGTCGGTTCAAAACGAGAAGGATTATTTGCTGATTACCCGCGACGGGCCGCTGGAAGGCGCTTCGCCCTGGACACACAATTACGGCGACATTGCCAATACCGTTAAGTCGGATGACCAGTTGGTCAAAGCTCCACTCGGCATTTTGTGGTTCGGCGGAAATTCAAACCTGGATGTGCTTCCGCGTCACGGGCACGGTCCCGGCGAGCAGGTGATTGACGGCCGGTTGATTATCCAGGGGATTAGCAGCATCAGCGCCCGCGATGTTTATACCGGCAGGGTACTCTGGAAACGTGAATTTGAAAAACTGATGGACGACAACTGGCTGGTTTATTTCGACGAAACTTACGACGAGGAAAACCCGCTTGATCCGAAATACAACCAGGTTCACCTTCCCGGCGCCAATGCCCGGGGCACCAATTTTATTGCCACACAGGAATATGTTTACCTCATTGAAGGAAACCAATGCAACCTTATTGACATTAAAACCGGCGTAGTTGACCGGGTGTTTTCCACCGGCAACGATAACACCCGTGAACTGGGTTACATTGGCGTTTACGGCGATCTGCTGATTCTTGGGAATAATTTCGCTGAATATTCCGGACTGGAAGAGGATTCCATCCGGATAAAAAATCCCAAATATACCGAATACAACCTTGCCGCAAGCCGTGAATTAATGGTGTTTAACCGTTTTTCGGGTGAAAAAATGTGGAGCATCGAAGCCAACCACGGATTTATTCATAACTCGGTAATTGCCGGCGACGGGTTTATCTTTTGCCTCGACAAACTTCCGCAATATCTCGAAACCAAAATGAAAAGGCGGGGAGAGGATTTACCGGAAGGTTCGCGGTTACTTTACCTCGATGCCCAAACCGGGAAAGTCATCCACGAGGAAACCCGGGATGTTTTTGGCACCTGGCTGGGGTATTCGTCGGAATATAAACTGTTGCTACAGGCAACCCGGCCTTCGCGCGATATGCTGAACGGCGAGGAAGGAACCCGGATGATTGCCTACAATACCGGTACGAAAGAAAAAATATGGGACAAATCAATGAAATACGCCAACCCGCCCATCATCCACAACGATAAAATTATTACCAATGGAGAAGGTTTTCTTCTGCTGACGGGCGACCCACTAACAGAAAAAGATCCGGTAACGGGCGAAGACCTGAAATGGAGTTTCAAACGGGAATATGGCTGCGGTTATGTGGCTGCCAGCGAGTATCTGCTGACATTCCGTTCGGCCTCGGCTGGCTTTATCAACCTCGAAACGTTTGAAGGTACAGGCAGTCTTGGCGGCTGGAAACCCGGCTGCTCGGCCAACCTGATTGCTGCCGATGGCGTGCTCAACTCGCCCGATTATACCCGCACCTGCCAGTGCCCTTACCAGAACCAGACTTCGCTGGCGCTTATCAACATGCCGTGGATGAGTTACTGGACCAACAGCAATTATCGCTGGAACGGAAAAACCATCCAGCAACTCGGACTGAATTTTAATGCGCCCGGCGACCGCAGTTCCGACGAAAACGTGTTGTGGTTCGAATATCCGTACATTTCGGGCGCGCCGCCCGAAATCCCCGTGAATATTGATACTGCCGGATTTGCCAAAATCAGAAAAGAACCTTTATCCGTCATTTCAGAAAAAACGCCGTGGGTGAGTTCCAGTGCGCTGGGCGGAATCCGATCAATGGAAATCAGCTTGTCGGATGAGGTTGCTGCGCCCGAAACGGCTTACACGGTTAAGCTTTATTTTGCCGAACTGGAAAACCAAAATCCAGGCGAGCGAATTTTTGATGTGTTCATTCAGGGAAAAAAAGTGGCGGAAAACTTCGATATTGCAAAAGAAGCCGGCAAACCCGACAAGGAAGTGGTAAAAACTTTTTCCGGGATTAAAGCCGGGAAAACGTTAAAACTGGAACTGGTCCCGGTGAAAGGGAATACGCTGATTTCGGGATTGGAACTGGTTCAGGAGAAATTTTCAGTACAATAATTTAACAAGGGAATGAAATCCGGTTTTTTCAGGATAATAATCATAGCAGCTTTGCTGAGCCTGGCCTGCACCACGAAAGTGTCGGAGTGGGTTTTGATTAACTCGCCTGCTGAACGCTACCTGCTCGTTTATTACCACAGCGGCGCAATTTCCGAAGCGGAAAAAAGACAGAATAACCAGTTGGAAAATACGTTTAAAACAGCCAACCTGATTTTCCGATCGGTGGAAAAAGAAAACATTCAAAAACCGTATTATGCCCTGTATTACCGGAACCGGCTTTTTTCGGAATACAGCAGTTATCAGGCCGTTCAAAACATTACATCTTCGCCGTTACGCGAAAAAATAGCTGGCGAACTGATGGCGGGTCAGTTGTGTGTGATGCTTTACCTTAAAAGCGGAAATACTGCAAAAGATGAAAAAGGCTTGCAGGCGCTTCAAAAAAGTGTGGCTTCGTCGCCTTTCCGTGAAATTATTTCGGTGGTAGAACTTGACCGGAACAGTGAACCGGAAAAACACCTGGTTTCGTTATTGCTGAACGTGGAAGACGATTTGAAATCGATTCAGGAACCTATGCTTTTTGGCATTTTTGGCCGTTTCAGAGCGCTGGAACCGCTGCTGGGAAAAGGAATTTCTGAGGAAAATATCAAACTGATGATTGACTTTTTTACTGCCGATTGCAGTTGCGTTATTAAAGACGATTTGCCTGGTATTAACATTCTGTTCCGGTCAACCTGGGAAAATCCCCGTCCGGCACGGGTCAATAAAATCCTCGACGAAAATCCTGCTTTGCTGCACCATTAATATGATGAATGATACCATTTCATATGACTCATCGGAGGCGCGGCCTTTACCCAAATGGCTCACCGACCAGCGCGACGGGCTGAATGCATACCAACCCGAAATCAGGGTGATGAAAGAAGATCATTCATTGCAGATAGCGGTTATTTCAACCGGGGTTACGATTTTGCTGGCGGTTGTTTTTTTAACCCTCTTTTTCATTCGTAAAAACAAAAAAAGGAAAGAAATATGAATGCTGTTCAACTGGTAATCAAAGAGATGTTTTACCGAAAAGTGAGTTCGCTGGTCATTTTGCTGACCGTGGTGGTGGCTGCTGCCGTATCGGTGGCTGTTTTTACCCTGAGTAAGGCCAGCGAGAACGAAACCCGTAAAATTATGCGCGAACAGGGGCTGAACCTGTACATGTTCCCGAAAGGGACGAACCTGATTGATTTTTACACGGTTAATAACACACCTACGTTTCCTGAAAATTATGTGGATGTGCTGGCCGAATCAAAAACTTTCGATGCTGTGCGGCACCTCACCGGAATTTTGCAGGTGAAATATCCCGACTGGGTTGATCCGAACGGATCGCGGCACCAGATTATGGTAGTTGGTTATAAAGATGAGGCAATGCAACGGTTTTTGCCAAAACAGGAAATCATGGGTTTCGATGTGGAACCCGGGACCGTACATGTGGGCTCACTTCTCGCGAAAAATATTCCCGATGGCGAAACATTCCGGATTTCAGATCAAAATGGAAGCATTCGCGAATTTAAAATTGCCAAACGGCTGGAAGAGGGAAAAGGGATGATCGACCAGGGCGTGGCTTTTCATCTGGCCGATTTGCAGGAAATTCTGGGAATGGATGGGCAAATCAATAAAATTGAAGCGCTCGGTTGCGTTTGTCACGACGGCAGGATTAAAAATGCCCGCAATCAGGTACAGTCCATTTTTCCCGAACTGGAAGTGACCGAAATCAGCAGCATTGCCGACGCACGCGAAAACCAGCGGCTGATGATGAACCGGTACGGCTCGTTCATCATCCCGTTTGTGGTGCTGTGTGCCTTGCTCATTTCCGGACTGCTTTTCTATTCCAATGTAAATTCACGTCAGCAGGAAATTGGCCTTCTTAAAGCGCTGGGCAGGGGCAAGGTATTTATATCCTCCATTATTCTGCTGAAAGCGTTTATCCTGGGGTTTACCGGAAGTGTCGCCGGATTTTTCATCGGAAGTTATATTGCCCGGTATTTCGGAAGTGAAATTTTCCGGTTCACCGCGCAGAGTATTGTTCCGCTGTGGAATGTTTTCGGATTAACGGTTATTGTTTTTCCGGTGTTGTGGATGTTGGCGGGCTGGATTCCGGCGCTGCTGGCCACACAGGTTGACGCCGCCCGGATACTTAGCCGGGAGTAAATCTTTAAATGGGATAAAAATCATTATTCGTTAATTAAAAAATCAAACTGATGCTGGAAATCAATAATATATCTAAGAGATACAAAAAAGGGGCAACTGTTTTTACGGCGCTCGATAATGTTTCTTTTCGCGTGGAAAAAGGTGAATTTATTGCGATAGTCGGGGCCAGTGGTTCCGGAAAATCGACATTGCTGCATACCATCGGCGGACTGAACCAACCCGATTCGGGGCAGGTAATGTTTCAGGGCTGCGATATTTATTCCATGAACCCACAGGAAGCCAACCTGTACCGGAAATCAAATGTGGGGTTTGTATTTCAGCAGTTCCACCTCATGCCGTACCTCACGGTTTATGAAAATATTCAGTTGGTTTGTGCGGAACCTGCAGAATTTCAAAAGATTGAATATTATCTCGAAAAATGTTCGCTTTCGGCATTGCGAAAAAAATACCCGTCGGAACTCAGTGTGGGTGAAAAACAGCGGGCGGCTTTTATCCGCGCCATCATATCGAAACCGGAAATTTTGCTGGCCGACGAACCTACCGGGAACCTCGATCCGGCGAACAGCGCTGTTCTAATGTCGTTGATCGAAGATTTTCACCGCGACGGCGGCACGGTTCTTTTGGTTTCGCACAACCCCGAAATTGCCCAATTTGCCAATCGTTCAATTACCCTGCAATCAGGAAAACTTTTATAAATATTTTAATCCATGAAAATTCGATTTCTTTTTTTCTCTTTTGTTCTAATCAACTTGTTTTTTCTCAACTCTGCGTTTTCACAACCGCTGGTTCCCTTCCAGGGTGAAATATTGAATACTGAAACCGGCGAACCGGTAGTCGGTGCAAATGTGGTTGTTTTGGGTACTAAAACCGGAACCAGTTCCGACGCCGGAGGTCATTTTGAGTTGCAACTGCATCCGGGCGAATATCATCTGAAAATTTCTTCTGTTGGTTTCTCCGGAAAAGAAATTGCAGTCAGCGTAAATCCGGGCGACCAGTCCCCGTTGAAAATCGGGTTAATTCCCAAAAAACTGGAAATCGGGAAAGTTGATGTCATTGGCCGTTTTTCCATTGCCGACCGCGATACTTCTATCAACCGGGTTCCTGCTTCGTTGCTGACTTCGGTTACCCGCATCAGTGCTGTGGAAATGGAAAAACAGGGCGCTGTTACCCTGATGGACGCCCTGAAATTTGTTCCCGGCGGATGGACCGAAAACCGCGGACGAAAAACGAAACAGTTTTTTTCGGTACGCGGGCAAAAATATCCGTACCCCGATTATTCTATCAACGGCGTGTGGCAAAAAGAATTTGAGGAAACCGGTTATTTTTTGTCGGCCCTCGACATCGAGTCGGTTGAAATTGTCCGTTCGAGCAGTGCGCTGGTGAAAGGACTGTCGGGATTGACCGGGGTAGTGGATGTAAAAACCAAAAAACCGGAAAAGGAAACCGTTTCGCTGCTGGCAAAATACGGCGAATTGAACCAGTATGTAACTAATCTTCAGTATGGAAACAAAATTAACGACATCGCATTTACCACTTCTGCTTCGTTTTTCGGGACCGATGGACCAGCCGGTAAAAACGGGAAGGAACAGATTGCCAATTATTACGGAAATTTTGACTGGAAAATCAACCGGAAAATCCATTTATCGGCCGGCACAACTTTTATCCATGGATTGAGGCAACTCATCAATATCGACGGGGAAATTGGGGCCAACAACATCAAAACCCGCATCGAGAAATACGATCCGGTACGAACCCTGTTGAGCTATGCGAAGTTGATGTATCAGGCAGACGATGGTTCTTCCACCGAACTGCAGACCAATGTTTCGTGGCGTAATGCCGGATATTCAAGCTACAACATTCCGCAGGAAACCACAACGTCCATTCAGGAAAAGGATTGGGAATACGGAATGAACGTATTGCACAGCCGTCCGCTGAGCCCATCCAATGTATTACGGATAGGGGCACTGTACAATCACTGGGTTGCTCCAGAAGGGAAACGTTTTTATGTAGGCCGCAGTTGCAATGTCCATACCTTTTCGGGCGTGGTGGCCAGCGAACAGAAAGTTGGGAAATTCATGTTCGATGCCGGGTTGCGGTTAATTAGCGGATACATTGAGGAGTGGGGAGGTTTTGGTATTGAAGGAAGTGCCGCCGGATTCCAGAATGTGGCGCCCATTGAAAATCAGATGGCCCCCTTGGAATGGCAGGCTGTGGCCGGTGCGTCGTACCTTCTTTCACCGGCGTCGTCGCTGCATTACAATTTTTCAGGTGGAACCATCGCACCACGCAAGGGAAGTCTGACCGAAGCCGGTGAAACACCCGAAACGGAAGGCCGTTTTCAGCATGATCTGGGAATCCGGTTCAAAACCAAAAATCAGGACGAGATTGCGGTGACTGCCTTTTTTACCCGGCGGAAAAATGCAGTTGATTACAGCGGAGGCACCGTGGTTACTGAGAATAACCTTGTGATGGAACTTTACGAAAATCTTGATAAACGAAGTTATGGAGTTGAACTATCAACCAAATGGAATATTCCAGTACTGCATAGTTTTGTGTTTGCCAACGGGTTGTTGATGAAAGGAGAAAAGGAATCCGGCGGATCAATGACCGATGACGTTCAGTTGCCCAATATAATTTTGAATGGCGGCTGGTATTTCGAATGGTCGCATTTCGATGCCAACCTGATGATTAATTATACCGGGCCATACACCAACAACCGGTTTGTCAACCCTAACTGGGTGAAGCAAAACGGCGATTTTCCGCTGGGCGATTTTGTGTCGGCCGACCTGACTGCCGGTTATACTTTTCAGGGAAAATATTCGAAGCGAATTTTTGCGGAAGTGAAAAATATCCTTGATAAAAAATTTATGACTGTGGCTGGTTATCCCGAAGTGGGAAGAATGTTTCGGACCGGTGTTAAAATCAATCTGAATCAGTAAACTCAGTAGATTGAAACACTTTTTTTAAACAAAGTAAACCATTGACTGTTAAACAAAATAAATTTTTTTACCTTCATACCTGAATTTTTGATTTTTACAGGTGACCAATAAAAAATCAGATATTGATGCCGAACTGATTTCCCGGTTAAAAAGGGATGACCACGATTCGTTCCGGAGATTGTTCGACCGCTACAGCCAGCCGTTGTTCCGGTTTTCATTCAGTTACCTGAAATCGAAGGAAGCCGCCGAAGATGTGGTGCAGGAAGTTTTTATAAAAATATGGAACCACCGGAACAAGATTAAAAATGATACCTCTTTTCAATCCTATTTATTTACCATTGCCTTGAATGCCGTACGTAAATATTTTAATAAACTTTCGAGGCAAAACGAGTTGAAACACGACATTCTCCTCGGTTTTTCGGAAAACAAAAGCAGGTTCGACGACAAACCCGACTACCAGTCGTTGCTCGATAAACTGGATGAACTGGTGGCCCGGATGCCTGAAAAACGCCGCGAAGTTTTTATCAAAAAGAAGATAGAAAATAAATCGTTAAAGGAAATTGCCGAAGAATGTTCCATTACCCCCAAGACTGTTGAATACCACATCACCGAGGCCATGAAATTTCTGAAAACAGAGTTTGAAAAACTCCAGGTAAAAGGTATCATTTTTTTCCATCTTTTTATTCAGCAATAAAAATTCCTGAAAAAAAATGGTTTTTTGACTGGGGATATTTTCGATCGCGGGATATAATCATCAGAAAAAAAGATTTCAGATTTTTTTTAAATAGTTTTTAGGTTAGTTAGGTTAGGAAGAAAAAGAAGGAGATGTTTTGTACACTCCTTCTTTCTTAAAGAGAAAAAAAATGTCAAATTTTATCGATCATAAAAAGCTTTTCGATTTTTCAAACGGAAAATATTCATACAACGACTATCTGCAGGTTAAACAGTGGTTGAATGAATGGGAAGAAAGGCCGGAAATCAGGGAAGAATTATTGAATCAATGGAAGGAATTGCAGACTGAATCGACTGAAACCCGTCAATCGTTGCAACACATTTTCGAAAAAATTCAATATACCATTTTGCTTGAAGAGAAAAAATCAATCAGGAAGAGTGTCGTTTGGGCCTTTTACCGCCAGGCGGCTGCTATTCTGCTGATTCCGGTGCTGGCTTTTTCGCTGTGGTACTTTATTTCTGTTGAAAAATCGGAAGTAACCGGTTCTTCGCCGTTAATGGCCCAAAGTTGGGTGGAAATTAATGCTCCGGAAGGGGCCCGCGTCGAATTTTTTCTGCCCGACAGTACTTCCGGGTGGCTGAACAGCGGTTCAAAATTAAAATATCCATCTGTTTTTGATCGACACCGGAAAGTGCAGCTTACCGGCGAAGCTTATTTTGAGGTGAAACACCGGGAACAATCTGATTTTGTGGTGAGCGTTCCCGATCTGGACGTAAAAGTGTTAGGAACAAAATTTAATGTTACCGCCTATTCCGACGACCCGGTTACCGACGTGGTTTTATCAGAAGGAAAAGTGGAAATTGAAGGGAAAGCCGGGGTGTTTAGCCAGGCGCTGTCGCCCAACGAAAAAATAACTTTTAACCGCGACAAAAAATCGCTGAAAATGTCGGAAGTGGATGCCAGCCGATTTTCGGCGTGGAAAGACGGTTACCTGATTATCGACAACGAGCCGCTGGGACAGGTTGCCGGACGGATCGAACGGTGGTACAATACTGAAATTGTCATTCAGGATGAAATGCTGAAAAACTACCACTTTAAGGCTACGTTTAAGGATGAACAGCTGGAGGAAGTGTTGAGGTTGATTGCCATCACCACACCCATCCGGTATGAAATAGAAAAGCGGGATGTCGATACAAACGGGGTATTAAAACAAAAGAAAGTAATGCTAAAGCTGAAATAACAAAATGCAAAGCAGGAAAGTGTTTGCGGCACTTTCCTGCACAATTGCAGAGCGAGATCAAATAACAAATTTTATTCACTCAACAGTGTAAATTTATGAAAAAAAATCAAAAACTGAAGGCGTTGAAAAACTATCCCGACGAGGATGGTGAAGCCTTAAAAAAAATTTTCAGGATGGTACGATTTACGGTATTCTGTTTTTTCCTCGGCCTGATCCAGGTATTGGCTGTGGATTCGTATTCCCAGATGACCAGGTTGTCGTTACATTTTAATAACGAACGCCTCGAAAATGTATTGGGAAAAATCGAAGACGAGTCGGAATTTTTTTTCCTGTACAACAGGGATTTGGTCGATGTGGAACAAAAAGTAAACATCAGGGTCGAGAACGAGACCATCAAATCGATCCTCGATAATTTGCTGAAAGGAACGGACATCAGTTATGTTGTGTCCGACCGGCAAATTATCCTTTCCAGCAAAGACATGATTTTGAAAATGACCGACCAGCAAAAAACGGTCTCCGGAAAAGTAACCGACACCCGCAACCAGCCACTGCCCGGCGTTACCGTGGTGGTAAAAGGAACTACCCAGGGTACAGTAACCAATGCTGAAGGAGAATATTCCCTGTCCAATATTCCTGCAAACGCCACACTGCAATTTTCGTTTGTGGGAATGAAAACACAGGAATTTGCTGTAGGAATGCAGACAACGATTAATGTTGTTATGACCGAAGAATCGCTTGGCCTCGAAGAAGTGGTTGTAGCTGCACTGGGTATTAAGAGGGAGGAAAAATCTCTGGGTTATGTTGTTCAGAAAGTGGTTGGTAATTCGCTGCAAACTGTAAAAGGTATCGATATGACGCAATCGCTGACAGGAAAGGTAGCTGGTTTGACAATTAAAAATACCACTGAGTTTAATGGTACTTCAGGAATTGAGATGCGCGGCGAAAGCCCTCTTTTAGTAATTGATGGAGTTCCTTATGGTAATATCGCCATTCGCGATATCCCGGCCGATGAAGTTGCAGATATAACCGTTTTGAAGGGCGCTACTGCTTCTGCATTGTATGGAGCCAGAGGATCATCCGGAGCAATGATGATAACCACTAAAAAAGGCAGTAAAAAGGGATTTGCCATTGATATTAACAGTAACTCAATGTTCCGTGCCGGATGGACAGCCCTGCCCAAAGCGCAAACATCTTATGGACACGGATTAAATGGTGAAATTGCAGATGATTACGTTTGGGGGCCAAAACTCGATATCGGCAAAACGGCAATTCAATGGAATCCAGTTACGAAACAAAACGAAGAGATGCCGTTAATTTCAAGCGGCAAAAACAATTTCAGGAATTTTCTTCAACCGGGTATTATTACCAACAACAATGTTAATATCACTCAAACCGGCGAGAACGGGTATTTCAGAACCAGTTTTAACCATGTGTACAACAAAGGACAGTATCCCAACCAGACACTGAATAAGTTTAACTATACGTTGAGTGGTGAAATTAATTTGGGAGATAAGATTTCAATTGAAAGTCAGATGGGACTAATGCGTTCAACGGCTCCGCAGGTATGGGGAGGCGGTTATGGTAATCAGGGATATATCTATCAATTGTTAATGTGGTCGGGGCCGGATTATGATTTGCGTCAATACAGGGATTACTGGGTTATCCCCAACGAAAAGCAAAACTGGCTTTATAATGCCTGGTATGATAATCCATACATGATTGCTAATGAAAAGTTGTACGGAGTTGAGGAAAATAAGATTAATGCCAGTCTTACCATGAATATTAAGATTGCTAAAGATTTGAAACTTATATTCCGTAACGGATATGACTATTACAAGAATGAAGATAAGCTGAGAAACCCGGCCGGTATTTATTCAAATCGCGGACCCAGTGTAAGCGGATACCTTTGGGACTGGAGTGGTAAAGGCATGTATGGCGTTAACCAGAGATGGGGTAACAGCCTCAACAGCGATTTGATTTTAACTTATAAAAAGTCGTTGGGGAAACTGGATTTTGACGTACTGGGAGGAGGTAGTATATATTATTATCAGAACAAATTCCAGGGTGCGAGAACTGCTAACGGGCTTGCCGTGCCTGGTTGGTATTCATTAGTCAATGCATTACCATCAACGGCTGCCGGTGTCAACTCGATTCAAAATATTGCGGGTACTTCTACCAGGCAGGTGAACAGCTTTTACGGAAAACTTTCTTTAGGATGGAATAATATGGCCTTTTTGGACGTGACGGGTAGAAATGACTGGAGTTCAACCCAGCCCAAAGAAGATATGTCCTATTTTTATCCTTCTGTCGCAGGCAGCGTCGTTTTGTCTGAAATGCTTAATAGCCCCGAATGGCTGAATTTGTGGAAAATCAGGGGTTCATGGACAATTGCCAAATCGCCGCTTGGTGTTTATGCAAATAACAGGCCCTATTCGACAACTAATTCATGGGGAAATATTTCAACGTCATTTCCCGGAAATTTACAGGGAACAGATTTACTCCCTTCCGAAACACGCACATGGGAAATCGGAACTGCAGCGTATTTTTTTATAAAACGGCTTTATGTTGATTTTGCTTATTTTGATAAACTGTATTATAACAGGCAGATTAATCAGAGTATCGCTTCATCATCGGGATTTGCCAGTACTTTAATAAATACGAAAGAAACTTATGCAAGGAGGGGATTTGAGGTTACACTCTCCGGCAGCATTGTAAAAAATAAGGATTTCGAATGGAACTCTACAATTAATTATGCAACCCAGCATAGATATTATGTGGAAATTGACCCTGTTTATTCGCAGAAAGATCAGTGGACAAAACCGGGTAAACGTCTTGATTATTATGCTCAAACCGAAAAAGTATTAAGAGATCCTAAGGGAAATATGATCCACAGCGCCGACGGAAATGTCTGGCTGAGCAATTACAAGCAATTGTACGGATACAAGGATCCGAATTTTACTTTTGGTTTCATCAACAATTTCACATGGAAAGACTGGACTGCCGGAATCGGTATCGATGGCCGGATTGGAGGTTTGATGGATAATTATATTTATGGGAAAATGTTTGATACCGGATCGGCTCCTGAGACTGACACACAAGACCGTTACGATGAAGTCGTAAACGGTAAACAATATATTGGGAAAGGAGTGAAAGTAGTCAGCGGTTCTGTCAAATATGATACTGACGGCAATATAACCGAAGATACACGCCAATATGCTCCAAACGATATTCCGGTGAGCTACCAGGAATATATGAGGTTGTTGGGAAACTCCTGGGAGGGCCGAATCCATAAACAAAGCTTTATTAAACTGAGAGAAGTTTCAGTTACATACAGCCTGCCTTACAGCCTGATTTCCAAAACATTCATCAGTAATGCATCAGTTGCCATTACGGGGCAAAACCTCTATTTGTGGACAAAAGATTTCAAATACTCCGATCCCGATGTTGGTTCGGAAGACATGAATGCCCCATCACAGAGAATGATTGGAGTCAATGTCAAAATCGGATTTTAATTTATCTCTAAAACAATAAATAAGGAAGTATTATGAATACTAAATATTATAAAATAATAGCAATGATTCTGGTGGTTGTTTTCTTCGGAAGCTGCGATAATTTCGAAGAAATTAATACCGATCCGGATAAACCCTTGGTATCTTCAGCACCATGGCTGGCAACCAATATGATAACCTCAATTACTTCATCGACAATTTCCACGACAGAAGGCTTTACCACACCATATCAGCATGGTAAATATGTGCTCTGGACTCAAAGAAAAAGAGGAACCCAATACAATAATCTGGGCAGGGTTGATTTTTCAGGAAAACTTACTGTTCTGAGAAATATCAAACCAATGCTGGAATATGCTAAATCTTTAACTCCTGAGGTAGCAAGTTCCTATGAAGGATTGGCTCATTTTATCCGTGCCTGGCAATTCTTCCAGCTTACAATGGCAGTGGGCGATGTACCTTATTCTGAGGCAATCAAAGGAGATGAAGGAGTTATAAAACCAAAATATGATTCCCAAAAAGATATTTTCAAAGGTATTATAGCCGAACTTGATCAGGCCAATACATTGTTTGCAAAAGGTGCGAATATCTCCGGCGATTTTATATACAAAGGAAATGTGGATAAATGGCGTAGATTGGCAAATAGCTTTGAGTTGTATGTTTTACTGAACCTGAACAAAAAAACATCCGACAGCGAACTGAATGTGGTGGCCAAGTTTAAGGAAGTAGCACAACGGCCTTTAATGAGGGATTTTAGCGATAACTTTGCCGTAACATACAATGGCTCCAAAGGGTATTGTTATCCGTGGAGTAACACGGCTGCCGATTTGAACCCTTATACCCAGTATATGATAATTTCTTCTACTTATATTGATTTGCTCAAACAAAATCAGGATCGCCGTCTGTTTTATGTTGTTGAACCGGCAAAAGCTTTACTGGCACAGGGAAAACTGCCAACAAGTTTTGATGCGTATATAGGAGTCGAACCATCAGACGAATACAATGCTATGATTGACAAAAAGAACAGTAATATGTACAGCGATATTAATAAGCGGTACATTGAATCGGCAACTGCCGAACCGGCTGGTTTGCTGTGCTATTGGGACGTGGAGTTTATGCTGGCCGAAGGGGCAGTCAGGGGTTGGATCACCGATGATGCTCAAACTCATTATGCCAATGGTATTAAAAGCTCTATGAAATTTTATGCAACTTATGGCTCTGATACATACAATCACGGTGTTAAACTGGATGATAATTATATTGACGGCTATCCGGCAACGGTAGCCCTGACGGGTTCAAATGAAAATAAGATAAAACAGATAATCAGCCAGAAATATATGGCAGGTTTGTTCCATAATGGTTTTCAGGCATGGTTTGAAAACCATTA
>CAZHKI010000019.1:0-16078 GCA_964533365.1 uncultured Maribellus sp.
CGATTTGCGTGAATTCGGGCTGGCGGTCGGCACGCAAATCCTCATCACGGAAACATTTTACAATCTGATAATAACGGTCGAAACCGGCCACCATGAGCAGTTGTTTGAAAATTTGTGGCGATTGGGGAAGCGCATAAAATTCGCCCGGGTTCATTCGCGATGGAACCACAAAATCGCGCGCACCTTCAGGCGTCGATTTAATCAGTACCGGCGTTTCGGTTTCAATAAAATCTTTTTCGTTAAGGTAGTTTCGCACGGCGTGAGCCATTTTTGACCGTAATTCGAGGTTTTTACGTACAGCATTCCGGCGTAAATCCAGGTAACGGTATTTCATCCGCAAATCGTCGCCGCCGTCGGTATCGTCCTGAATGGTAAACGGAGGAACCACAGAGGGGCTTAAGACTGTAATTTCCGAAAGGGCGATTTCAATGTCGCCGGTAGGTATGTTAATATTTTTACTCGAACGTTCCCTGACTGTTCCCCTGGCCTGGATGACAAACTCCCTGCCCAGTTCTTTCAATTGTGCTGCCACGTTTTCATTGGTGTTTTCGTCAACCACCAGTTGGGTAATCCCGTAGCGGTCGCGCAAATCGATAAACGTCATGGCGCCTAAATCCCTGATTCGTTGCACCCAGCCTGAAAGAAGAACTTCACTTCCTGTGTTTTCTTTCCGAAGTTCGCCGCAAGTATGTGTCCTGTACATAATATCTTTTTACTGATTTGGTTGCGAAAATAAGAAGATTTTACCAATTTCGGCTTTTAATTTTGAAACCTTTTTTATTCCGTGCCGAATGATTGAACCCTTTAATGATGAGTATTTTATGAAGCGTGCTTTTGCCGAAGCTGTTGAGGCTTTTGAAAAAGGGGAAGTACCGGTGGGGGCTGTTGTGGTTTGCAACGGAAAAATTATTGCGAGGGCTCATAATTTAACTGAAACACTGAACGATGTAACAGCACATGCCGAAATGCAGTCCATTACGGCAGCCGCCAATTTGTTGGGCGGGAAATACCTGACTGATTGCACGTTGTATGTCACCCTTGAACCGTGCGTGATGTGTGCCGGGGCGCTGGGGTGGGCACAAATCGGGAAAATTGTTTACGGGGCTTCCGATGAAAAAAGAGGGTTCAGAAAATTTGCGGCCAATTCACTTCATCCCAAAACCGAAGTGGTTGGCGGGCTCCTTGCCACCGAGTGTTCGGAACTGATGCAGGAGTTTTTCCGTCAAAAAAGATAGTTTTTGTCAGTCGTGTACTGAAACTTTAAATCCGGCTTTTTTCAAATCGTCCCAAAACCCTGGGTACGATTTGGTTATCACCATCGGATCTACAATTTCAAGCGTGAAACCGGCAACAGCCATTGGGGCAAAAGCCAGTGCCATGCGGTGGTCGTGGTAAGTTTCAATAACCGGAATTTTTTCTGCTGTTTCCCGGTTTAGTATTCCGTCCCACGCCAGATTGCCGTGTTGGGGCTCGGTGAGGGTTGCGCCAAATTCTGAAGCGCGGCAATTCGGTCGGTTTCCTTAATTTTCAGGGTTTTCAGCCCGGTAAAATGAAACGGGATTTTCCGGGCCACACACAGGCAGGCCATCGTTTGTGCCACATCGGGATTTTCGATGAAGTCGAGTTCCAGTTTTTCGGGTTGCAGGTTTTTTGTTTTGGTTAGTAAAACGCCATTTCCCTGCTGCGAAGAATTAATGCCAAACTGCGTGAACCACCCGGCAATTTGGGCGTCGCCCTGTAAACTTTCCAGCCGGAGGTACTCCAGAAAAATTTCGCCTTTTTCGGCCAGCGATAAAATTTCGTACCAGTACGAAGCCCCCGACCAATCGGCTTCAACGGTGTAATCAACCGGCAGGTAATTTTGTTCCGGGACGAAAATCCGTTTATCTTCCCAACGGTACTGAATCCCGAATTGCTGCATCAGCCGCAGGGTGAGTTCAATGTAGGAGCGCGAAGTGATTTCGCCGGTTAATTCCAGGGTTAACCCGTTTTCGACCGTGGGGGCAATCATCAGCAAGGCCGAAATGTACTGGCTCGACACACTTCCGTCGAGTCGGAGAGTTTTTCCCTTCAGGTGCGAACCGTAAATTTTTAGTGGGGGAAATCCCTCGTTTTCCAGGTATTCAATTTTTGCTCCTAATTGGTTTAAGGCGTCAACCAGAATTTTTACCGGACGCTGCTTCATCCGCTCCGAACCGGTAATTTCCCACACGCCCGCAATTTTCGAGAGGAACGCCGTGAGAAACCGCATGGCTGTTCCGGCATGGCCAATATCGAAGTGATTGTCGTTTGAATGTAATGCATTGACGAGTACCCGGGTATCGTCGCTGTCGGAAAGGTTTTTCACCGGAAATGGACTGTACGACAGGGCATTCATTATCAGCACCCGGTTGCTGATGCTTTTCGATGCCGGCAGGTTGATGCTGGCGGATATATTCCGGCTTTTTGCTGAAACCTGGTATTTCATAAAATTTACTTAGTTCTTTTTTCGTTGAACGTTACATCGATTGAAAATATTCCAGCGCCCTGAAAATCATTTCTTTTCCACAGTTTTGGTTGATCGTGAATTTTCCAGGTTCCGGCAGCAGTGTAAAATTAATCCTGCCCGATTCGTTTTTCTTGTCGTGCGTCATCAAGGTAAACAGCCGGTCGAAATCATTTTTTTCAATTTCGAACTTGCCATAAATTTTTAGCAGCCAACCGTTCAGGTTTTCAAAAACCGTTTTACTGAACTGGTTCTGTTCTGCTGAAATGAACAGTTCGGCCATCATTCCGTAAGCCACGGCGTAACCGTGCAAAATGGGCCGTTTTTGTTCCATGGCCAGGCTTTCGAAAGCGTGACCTGCCGTGTGGCCAAAATTCAGTGCCTTGCGGATGTTTTGCTCCGTGGGGTCGTGGGCCACAAAATATTCTTTCACATTCACCGAATGGCGGATGATTTCCTGTAACGCTTCGTAATTGGGGTGTTCCAGATCGACGCTTTTCAGTTCTTCCAGGTGTTCCGGGCTTTTAATCAGTCCATGTTTGATCATTTCGGCAAACCCCGATCTGAAGTTTTCCCGGTCGATGGTTTTCAAAAAACCGGTGTTGATGATCACGGCCACTGGTTCCCTGAATGTTCCGATTTCATTTTTCAGCCCGCCGAAATTAATCCCGGTTTTTCCGCCCACCGAAGCGTCCACCTGCGAAAGAAGGGTAGTTGGCACGTTCAGAAAATCAATGCCCCGCTTGAACGTGGTGGCGGCAAACCCGGCCAAATCGGTAAGCATTCCCCCGCCGATGTTGATGAGCAGCGAATGGCGGTCGGCTCCGTTTTGCGAAAGAAATTCCCAGATTTTTGCCACCGACCCGATGTTTTTGTTCTCTTCTCCCGACGGGATAACCACTTTCCGGATTCCGTGTTTTTCAAAAAATGAATCGTATCCCGAAGTCCAGGTTTGATCGACATTTTCTTCGGTTGCCACAAAAACTTTCCCCGCAGGATATTTCGAAATCCACGGGAGAAGTTCGGCCTCGGGTTGTTGGCTGTAAATTATTTTGGAATAAATTGTTGAATTTCCCATACTTACCTGTTAAATTGCGGTAAAGTTACAATAAATTTGTTTTTAGGGACGGGTGGAATTTTTACATCCTGATTTTTGGAAAACAGAAGAGTTAAAATGAGAATAAATAACAAAAAGAAAATTGCTAAACTGAAACGGGTATTTTATGCCGGGAGTGGTATTATTGGCATACTAATCGTCAGCCTGTTTCTGTTCAACCTGTTTATTCCCGGGTTGATTGGAATTGGCGTTTTTGGTTTGTGGTTCCTCTATTTTCAGGTGGCCGATTTTCAGTACATCGAATATCGCGATGAAAACGGGAAAATTGTCTTCCGGTTTTATAAGGCCGTTAAATTTGGGAGTACCGAATATCAGGCCATTGAGTTTCCTCACACGATGCTCAAAAAGGCCTGGTTCGAGAATTCAGTTTTCGGCAAAAAATCGGATGTGACCCTGATTGTCAGAACCAAACGGGGACTGGCCGAATATCCTTCGGTGAGTTTAACTGCCCTCTCGCTTGATGAACGGAACCAAATGGAAGCATCGATGAACCGGATTCTGAAACCATAACCTTTTACCCTCGAACCGAAGATGGACAACAAAAATTTGTATCAAATTGCGCTTTCGCTGGTTCCCGGCATTGGCGGGGTGCTGGCCCGGAACCTGGTGGCTTACGCCGGCAGCGCCGAAGCTGTTTTCTCGGAAACCGAAAAACTGTTGAAAAAAATCCCGGGGATTGGCGAGGTCAACGCCCGGCGGATTAAAGACAAAGAGGTTTTCCGGAAAGCCGAAGCCGAAATGAAATTTGTTGAAAAATACAAAATCGACCTGTTGTTTTACACCGGCAAGCATTTTCCGCGGCGGCTGAAAGCCTGTCCCGATGCGCCCATCCTCATTTATACCAAGGGAAACATGAACCTCGATGCACAGCGGGTGGTAAGCATTGTGGGCACACGCAATGCCACCGATTACGGGAAACAGGTGTGCGACGATCTCATCCGGCAGTTTTCGGAACGAAATTACCCGGCGCTGGTGGTAAGCGGACTGGCTTACGGAATCGATATCCAGGCGCACAAGTCGGCGCTCCGCTATAACATCCCGACTGTTGCGGTGCTGGGACACGGTCTTGACCGGTTGTATCCGTCGCTTCATGCCGATACCGCCAAAAAAATGCTCGAAAACGGGGGACTGGTGACCGATTTTCCCAGCGAAACCAAAATCGACCCGCCCAATTTCCTGCGCCGCAACCGCATCATTGCCGGACTGGCCGACGCCACCATTGTGGTGGAATCGGCTGAAAAAGGCGGGGCGCTCATTACCGCCGACATCGCCACGTCGTACAACCGCGATGTTTTTGCTTTTCCCGGCCGCGCCGGCGATCCCTGCTCGAAAGGATGCAACCAGCTCATCCGCAACAGCGGCGCTGCATTAATTGAAGGAATCGACGACCTGGAATACTTCATGGGATGGGAAACCGTGGAAAAGGAAAAACCGCAGCAGACAGCCCTTTTCACCGGGTTAACACCCGACGAGGAACGGGTGGTGGAACTGCTCCGCGCCAGCGGCGAATTGTTTATCGACCAGATTTCTGCTGAATTGAAACTGCCTGGCAGCCGCGTCTCGGGCATGTTGCTCAACCTCGAATTCAAAAATGTGCTGGTGGCGTTACCCGGTAAAATGTACCGGCTGAAGTAATTTTCATTGATCGTAGTACCGTGAAAGTATTATGATGTTTTATAGGTAAGGATGCCAATTTAATATCATTTCATTCTTTTATTGATAAAAATTTTATGTGTTGATACACTGCACAGTTGTGTCTGATATTTGTCGAGAAATAAAGATATGGCTATGCAAAACAATGAAATCGCATTATTTCAAAAATTCGGATTATCAAATAATTCAAGTTTTAATTATTCTGATGCAGTTAATGCATTTATCGGAAATGGTTTTACTTCTATGGCCGGAAATACTTATTTCAACGAAATAAGATTTATTGAAGGACTACTAATCAAAGAAGATGTTGGACAGGGTTATGCACACATCTTTTTGAATGGGATACGAATATTTCACATTGAGTCAAAAAAACTCTTGTGCGAGGTACGTTTTAAAGAAACAACCTATTATAGTTCGAGTTATATCAAATCACAGGTAAAATCAATGCTTTCAGAATTATTGGTGGAAGCCTCGGTTAAAGAAGGACTTAAATTAAATAAGAGCGATGTGGCTAGGAAAATTGATTCAATTGTGGAAGAAGGTTTTGCTACAGACCAACGCAAAATGTTACTCACTCAAACGCAGAAATATCTTAACGCATAAAAGTTATGGAAAATACTCAAACCGGATTACAAAAATTATCCTCTCCAATAGGGTTCAATGATGCTACAGGAATGAACGTTTATCAGTCATTTACTGCAAATTCCGGCTTCAATTATATGGTTGGCGTTAGGGAAATACAGGATATTCTGATTGTAGAAAAAATTGCTGAAGGCACAGCTTGTACTTTGCTTTGCGGAATATATATCTACCACAAGGAAACGAAACAGTTACTAAGAGAAATTGAAGTTGAAAGAAATGTACACTATACCCGTTCAAAAGTGGTTGAATTGGTTCACGAATCACTTATTCAGGTTCTCACCGAATCGTGCAGATTGAGCGGGATTTGTATTGATATTAAACATGCCAGCGAATTTCTGGACAACATTTTAGATAAATGTTATTTTGAAAAGAGCAGAGTTACAGTTCTGCAATGGGCAAAAGCAGTTGGAATTATTAAAGAGCAAAATCTATGATGAAGATTGCAACCAATATAAAACATGCCAGTGATTTTGGATTTCAGTTGATTATTGATGACAGTAATTTAATCTCAGGCATTAATCTGTATTGTGGTAAGCAAATGTTGGTTAAACACAAATTTCCCGAATCGATTTTAATTTCGAATGTAACAGAAGAAAAAAAACTGGTCAACGGTATAATTATTAGTTATTTAAGCAAGAACCATAAAATTTAAAAAAGTTATGAAAATAAAAATGTACGACCTCAGTGCAAAAATCAAGTTCGGACGGTTTTCGGGTAAAACCATAACTGATATTATTGAAATTGAGCCAACATACATAGAATGGTGTATCGGGCATTTGGATCATTTTTTAATTTCTGAGGAGGTAGTGAATTCGATTAAAGAAAAATATCCTACTTTTAGTTTTTCTCCGAAATTGGAGAGAATTATTGCTTCAAAAGACGAATCCTGGCAAATGCAAAATTGCAGAGAGATTGACGATAAACCATCTTACGGTAAATATTATGGCTCTTATGCACAGGATGTTGAAGGCTTAAGTGATGATTTTATTGATGATGTGCTGGATGGATTCCCCGATGCTTATTGGAATATTGATTAATACTTAACAAAATATGAATAATAAATTTAGACTCCACAATTTCAGAGTGTTTGACGACAAAGGCGCAGAATTTGAAATTGCCCCGATAACTGTTTTAACCGGCTGTAACAGTTCAGGGAAAAGTTCAGTTTTTAAATCATTAATGTTATTACAGGAATCATTTGAAAAATTCAGAAATAATTATTTAAATGGCAATCCCACCTTTCTTAATCAAATTGAACTTCAATTTAATAAAGGGAAACACAACTTGGGTACATTTTCTAGTACTGTTTCAAAATTAAGTAACAGCAGTGAAATGGTTTTTAATTATTCTTTATTTTCAAATTTTTTGAATGATTCAGTTGCCGTTGAAATCGTTTTTAAAAAGAATGAGAATTCATTTTTGAAGAATGCTAATTTAAAATCAGTTAAACTTTCGAAAGAAGGAACAGAACTTATGTTTATAGAATTGGTTAATGATGATTTCAAGTATAGAATCAATGCTATAGCAGTGAAAAGAGAATTTTTTGATTTTACAGAACGTTTAGAACTTTATAATACCATTCTTGAAAAAATGGGTAGAAGTGAAGAATTTTCAGAATGGAAATATTTGAGACCTGAATTTTACAACAGCAATGAAATACCTTTTTTTTCTGAAATAGAAAGTATTATTCATGCTAAGGAAAGCTTAATTAAAAGAGATGAGGTAAATAAGCTTTTTGAAAATATAAACAACATAAATACCAGGCAAAAACTATTATTCTATTTGCCAATTTTAGAAGTATTTGGCGATGTTGGCAAGGAGGAATTCTCAGATTTGATTTTCAATAAAATAATAGAACTAAAGGATAATCCGGATAAAAGTCGAAGTTTTGATTTTAGAGATTTTAAAGCAATTGAACCCATATTAAAAGAGGCAATAAAAGAGTTTGAAGAATCGAACTGCTCTAATTTTAAAGAGTTTTTTCAAAAAAAGGAGGATGAATTTTTAATAGAGTATTCATCGAAAATGGAGAATGCGAATTCACGAATATTCAGCATGCTAACGGACAATAAATCATTTATCAATGTTATTCTTAAAAATTTTACAACCGATGAACCACCGCATTGGGTTAATCACTCACTGTTAAATTATGGAAGTTTTGCTCAGATGAAGAAATTAGAATCATACTATTATGTTTCTGCAATATTACATGAATTTACAGGGATTGATTATAGTGATCAAAGGATAGATGAGGATATTATTAATGATGAAGGAAGCCAGCTCTACCTGAAATATATTATTCCAAAGGAGATAAATGTAGCCAAGTACTTTCTTGCGGCATTAATCCAGGAAAGTTTAATAATCCGGACTTCATTCTTTACCGACATTACATTTATTGATGCAGTAAGAGCAAATATTCAACGAATGTACACCTTTAAAAGTCAGGGAACTGAATTTAACGAACTAATTCAGTCATATTTAGCTAATATGAACCTGTCTTCAACAAGTTTTGAAACAGGAGATTTCATTAAGAAATGGCTTCGGAAATTTGAGATAGGAGATGACATTTCTTTTGAGTTAACAGATGATGGTTTGGGTGTGCATATATATTTACTAAAAGGGGATGAAAGAATATTATTAGCTGACGAAGGTTATGGTATTACCCAATTATTATCCATATTACTGCATATTGAGCTGAAGACTAAAAATAAAACGTACAAATATTCGCATCCATTGGTAAACGGAGAACAAGTTAAATATTATGAATCTACCATTTCATTGGAAGAACCCGAAACCAATTTGCACCCAAAATTTCAATCACTGTTGGCTGAAATGTTTGTGGATGCCTATAAAACCTATAATATCCGGTTTATTATAGAAACCCATAGTGAGTATTTAATCAGGAAGTTACAAACCCTTGTTGCAAAAAAGGAATTAAAGCCTGATGATGTTGCGCTACATTATATATATCATCACGATGATGCCAAACGCCCGGCAGGGAAACCACAGGTTTTAAACATTAAAATTAACGAGGACGGAAGTTTGACCGATGAATTTGGTACCGGATTTTTTGATGAAGCAACTAACTGGAAAGTTGAGTTAATAAGATTAAAGAATGCTCAAAAAAATTAGTTATGGAAATCTTTATTGACAAAAATTTCGTTCGGAATTATTGGGTGTCCAATGGTAATAAAAGTATTAGGGATGATTTTCAAAATAAATTTTTGAAACATTCAAATCTTTGCACAATAATTACAAATTACAGTTCACTTGCTGAAATCCAGGCAAATGAAGACGACATGGTACTTTTTGAGCTTTTATTTGAAGGTGTTCCCAAGATGGTTTATAATGCAAATCTTTCTTCATACGAAAAATTATTGGAACTTACAGAAAAAGGAGGATATAGGATTTTTTTTGATGAATTTAATTCACCGGTTCATAGTAAGTTAGAAGAAAATTCGGGTTATAGATTTATATCATCTAAAACCTTTGATGAAAAGTGGGAGCAATTTATGAGGATAAACGATTTTGAGAAATCCGTAAGTCTGCCACCTAATTCAAATGATTCGGATGTTTTTAACGCTTGGCCTGATTTACGTATTACTAAAGAAATTCCTACAAATTCAATATTGATAATTGATAAATACATTTTATCTAATAAATCGACAAATCAATTTACGTATAATCTTTTCCCTTTAATTGAAAATCTTCTACCTTCAAATTTCCATGGGACTTTATATATCAGTATTCTTTCAGAAGAAATTTTATCAAACGAAAAAAATAAAGCTTTAGACCTAAGGGCTAAGAAGGTTTATCAAATGCTCAATTCTCACTTTTCACGTTTTAAAGATATGAAGATTAGATTCTCGATTATACACCATAATAAACAGTTTTATCCTGAAGGAAATCCAGATATCCACGATAGAATAATTTATACAAATTATTATCACATTAATAGTCCAAGTGGTTTTGATTTATTCCATAAAGGGAAAAGGGTATCAAGAAATTCGCAAGTGATAATTAAATTCAACTTTTATCGTTTTCAAATGAAAGATTTGCCTTATAACATTAAGTGCATAAAATCATACCTCCAAAAAATGAAGCGAATTGAAGCAGTATCTGATATTTTTAAAAGTTATCCGTATGAAATATTGGGGTGCCCATTGCTAAATTAGGATATGCTGAGGAATTTATTATGGAGAAAGATTAAATTGTCTTGTCTCTTTAATCATGTGATAAGGAAGTACATACACAAGAGTGTTTAAATTCAAATTACAATGCCCGTCAATAAAAATGCACTAATTCGATATCATTCCTTAGACCAATGTTTTAGCAACTTTGGCCGGATATATTTCATTGAAGACTTAATAGAAGCTTGTAATAGTGCACTTTATGAGTTTGCAGGAATTGAAAATGGAGTAAAACGACGCCAGATTTATGCTGATATTAATTTCATGGAGAGTGAACATGGTTGGAGTGTACCACTGGATCGAATAAAAGAGGGGAAAAGGGTGTTTTATCGTTATTCTGACAGCAAATTCTCAATTAAAAACCAACATATTTCTGAAATAGATGCTATTAAGCTAAATGAAACTCTTGAAATTTTAAACAGGTTTAAAGGAATGCCTCAATTTGAATGGATTGAAGAAATGATGGTTCGCCTTAATTCTTCCTTTAACTTAAAAAATCAAAGTATTTCAATTGTGGGATTCGAGAATAACCCTTACCTAAAAGGTTTAAATTTCTTTTCAGATTTGTTTAATTCCATTTTTTATAAAAAATCAATCGAGATAATTTATAAAAGTTTTCGACAAGAAAGCCCGGTTGTTATTACATTAAGCCCTTATTTTCTTAAGCAATATAATTCACGCTGGTTTTTGTTCGGGCTAAATCATGAATTAAATTGTATTTCAAATCTAGCACTCGACAGGATTGTTTCATTTTTTGAAAACCATAAAACATATGTTGAAAATACTGAAATTGATTTTGATGAATATTTTGAAGATATAATTGGGGTTACAATGAATGAGAATGTTCCTGTTTCAAAAATCATTATTGAAATTAATGCAGAAAGATGGCCTTACATCGAATCAAAACCTATTCATGGTTCACAAAAAATTAAAGAGAAAAAAGGTGATTCAGTTACAATAGAATTAAAAATGCAAATCAATAAAGAATTAATTACACATCTTTTTTCATTTGGTGCAGATATTAAAATTATTGAACCAACGGTATTAAGCAATTTAATTCAAGATCGTGCGAAGCAACTTTTAATAAACTATCAATAGCTTAGAAATTTAATAAACTATTTATTTATTCAGCAATATTTTGTATCTCAAAAAGTAAAATTGTAGCATCTATAGTTATGAAAATTAATACCCCTACTGTAATTAAATCGCTGGTTCTGTTTGTTTTCTGGCTTGTATTTCCGCCATTGTTTCTACTGTTTTCTTTCATTTGGAAAATGCCCCGGTTGGCTTTCCGGATTATTTTTACCCTGCTGGCACCAGTTACGTTGTTCTTTTTGGTGCTGGGGGCAGTACTGGTTATGAATTTCTATCAGGTTCATTTTGTGAGAGGAGCCCGCGCGGAAATTGAAGCCAAAACCGGCCTGGATTTTCCCAGTTACCAAACGGTTGAAAAACGGCATTTTGTTTACGGCCCAACATTCATGGGCGATTTTACTCTGGAATATTCCGTGAAGATGGATACGGCTGAAATCGGTAATTTTTACCGGCAGGTTGAAAAGCAGATGGAAAAATCGAAATGTAACAGCACCGGCAGCGACTGTTCCTGGGCAGTGGACGAAAACGGGAATTACCGGTTTAACTCACCTGGTATTGAGCCGGCCACACAGGAAACCCTCGAACTGGTTATCGACAAAAGAAATGCTGTGGTTAAAATTACCTGCGGCAGTTGGTAGGGATGCTTCCCCAATTTCCCTGCCTTTTCGGAAAACCGCTGATACATGGGGATTTATTCGCATTGTGCAATTGATGAATAAAAAATAAATTTTAAATAAAGATGCAAAATCGGGGAAATGTGTTATTGGAAATACAAACATCTGTCTGTACCAAAATAGTGGTAACATCAGAATTATTTCCATTCGATGATGGTGATATTGAAATGCAATGTTACTCAATTCTTGAAGGGTACAATCCAACTTATTGGTCTGACTGTTGGCATAAAAATTTAATGACCGTAATAAATCTGATAGAATTTCCACCAAGGAATGTATCGTGTAAAAGAGATTATATTAGTTGGTGGTTAAATTGTAAACCTTTATTTGTTGCTGAAGAAGTAAAGCCTATTCTGGAAGAAAAATTGACGTATTATCACTTAACCGGTGAAATCATGAATGCATTCCGGTATTCAAATCATGGCCTTGAGTTTAATCCTGCCTGTTTATTTTCATGGCACCAAATACTTGAAGTTGAATATGATCAATCATTGCTTGATTTAATTCCCCGGAAACGGCAATTTGATCCCGATAGTATAGACATTATTACAATATATTTTGAAGGCTTTCAACCTCACTTATATCGAAGTATATCAGTAAATCTCAATTGGTTCAGCAATTTTCAATTATTCCTCGATTTTATCTATTCATTGATTAAGAATAGTGTCCCGGCTTTTTCGTATGCAGACAATTGGATACTATATAATTGTACCGCCGGGTTTATTCTTAAAAAGAGGGAACCATCAGAAGTGATCTCACTCTTATTAACAGGAATAAAAGCGAATGACAAATTAATTTGTTATAAAAAAGGTGTTTTAAATATACCCAATAGATCTTTATTGTCATATTTTCATCATTTAAACTAGGTTTTGCTGTAATCTGGCATTTTATTTTTTCCCGGACTAAATAATTGGAGAAATAGCATTTCTTATCAGGTTTTTATTCTGTCTCATTAATCCGGCTGTCGTACTTATTTATGGATAAACTGGTTGATATGAAGTAAAAAAGCGCCCCTTTTGTTAATGTTCAGCATCCGGGGGCATCTGTTCCTTCTGAATCAGCGAACTTTACTATTTTTGCAGCATGAAATAGCCATGAGTGAAAAATCCACGCAAACCGAAGATGTCCAAATGGCTATTCCATTCCGTTGATAAGTAGATTGAAATACTGACTTTGATACGAGAATTATTGAGAAGTATTTTGAAATTTATTTGAATGAAACAAACGTTTGAAGATTTAAAAATAGCCAAAGTACTGCTGAAAGCGCTCGATGAAATCGGGTTTGTTGAACCTACTCCCATTTAGCAGCAGGCCATCCCGGGATTACACAAGGAAATTCTTCAATATTATTTATAAAGGTGTTTTAGCGATTCAATAAGATTACTCAGTTCTGCAAAAGTTTTGTTGCTGTGTTTCTGAAAAATCGTATCGTGAAATGCTTCAATTTCTTCGAGGACAGGCATTGCTTTCTTCCATTTATTGTCGCTGATAGCGGTTAAAAACATGTTTCCTTCCTCTTCAATTTTTTTCAGCGATTGATTTACTATTTCTTTTCCTTGTTCCGACAAAACAAGTAGCTTAATCCGTTTATCCGACTCATCATGAATTTCGTAAAGTAGCTTATTGTTTATCAACCGGCGTATGGTATCCATTCCGGTAGTATATTCCAGATGAAAGTGGTTGACAAGGTCGGTTTTTTTTATTTTTCCCATCAAATCCGTCGTCTGAAGAAATAAAAATTCCAACCGGGTATTGATCATCATTTCCCTGAGTCCTTTCCGGATGTAAAATTCATGAAAGCGGGCCAGTCTTGCAATTGTTTCCAGGAAGCGCGTTTTTTCATCGGCAGGATTGTAGCGGCTCAGTGGTAAATCGGTCGGTAAAATCTGCGGATGGGGAGTGTCGGTTTCCAACTCGTTGTCGCACTTTTTGATAACCCATCCGGCAAATTCGCGGAGATGAAAATCAGAATGTTGTTGCTCGTATTCGTCAATTACCGCAATAAGCTGTTTTAAAGCATCATATTTATTTATCATTCAATCAAATTTTAGGCAAAAATATAAAAAACATTCGTTATGTTTGCATCGTATACGATATAAAAATGTCGGATGCGACTTATTTCATTTGTAGTTCAACTACAAATGAAATATTTTTTTGTGGGGTATTCCAACAGGCTATCCATTCACCTGAAAGGTTGGTTTTTGGATAGAATGCAATTGTAAATAATTAAATATTAAACAGATAAAATCATGAAAAAATGTATTCAAATTACGGAACCGGATTATGTGCGATTAAAAGGCCTGATTCAAGCTGTTCAAAAACAAAAGGGCGCTGAAAAACAAAACTTGGTTGTGCTTACAGAAGAACTTGAACGGGCGGTTCGTGTGCCTGCCTGTGAAATTTCACCCGACAGGATTACCATGAATTCGGTTGTCGAGCTCTATGATCCTGAAAATGGCCAGCTAATGACCATAAAACTGGTTTTTCCCCGCGATGCTGATTTCAGGCAGGGAAATATTTCCGTATTGTCGCTGCTTGGAAGCGCTCTCATTGGTTGCAGGGAAGGTAACCGAATATCGTATGATGTGCCTGTAGGCAAAAAGGAGATGATTATCCGAAAAATCATCGCTCAGCCTGAATCCAGGCAATCGGTCCAAAATGAATTTATTTTATTATTTAAGTAAGTGGCGTATGTTGTGTAATTAATTCGGAATCAAGTTTTTAATCAAAATTTTAACATTATGGCTAAAAAAGGAGCAGGATTAAAAGAACCCCAGAAAGACTTGAAAACCAAAAAGCTGGAAAAGAAGTTGAAAAAGGAGGAAAGTAAAGTAAAAAAACGTAAAAACCAACGATAAAATGGTAGTTACAGATTTGGATTTTGAGCGGTTGCTTAACCGCATTGAAGCATCAAAAAATCGTCGTGGAGAACTACCGGAAATACATTCAGCGCTTTACGAAAGGCTGCAATCTGCAATTAAAACATTTCCTCAGAATGTGCCGGCTGATGTGGTGACGATGAATTCATTTGTGAAAATTAGCTGGATAAATACGGGTATTACCCGAACCGTAAACCTGGTGTTTCCCGAATATAAAAAAGAGGGGGAAGGGAAGATCTCTGTTTTTTCATCGTTGGGAGTTGTGTTGCTGGGGCGCCGGAAAGGAAATGAAGTGGTTTACCACATCCGTAAAAATGAGTTCAAAATTAGAATTATGGATGTAATATTTCAACCAGAAGCGAATGGAAACTATTATGACATAAATGAGAAATATGTGTGAGACAGAAGATTAAAACGCGTGAACATCCCGATGAATTCAATATTAAGGATTAAACTTCCCTGCCAAAACTGTTCCCCTGATTTAAATTAGTTTTCGGCAGGGAAGTCTTCTGTCTTGCACTACCTGTATCGTTAAAATAATTAATACAGAAAAATTTATGATAAAAGATATTGAAGTAAAAGATGTTTTAGAGTTGTATGAAACCCCCATTGTTCAGCAAACGGCTTTCTGGTCGGCAGTTAAAAGCAAATTGGGGAAATCAACACTGGCCATCGATTATAAAGTAAACAGTGCCGATTTGTTTGTAAAAGAAACCGACAACCGGATTATTGCTTCCGATGTGTTGATCATTCTACAACAAATTAACCGGGACTACTGCATTGCATATGTTCCGTATGGCCCCGAGCTGGAACCCGATGAAGAACTGCAGGGCCAGTTCCTGGAAGATCTTTCGGAAAGCATCAGGCCGTTTTTGCCGGATAACTGCATTATGATTCGGTATGACCTGTGCTGGAAATCATACTGGACCGATGAAGATGATTTTGACAACATGGGAAACTGGATGGGTGAACCTGGAGTAAAATCGCAGGAGATGTTGTTTAATTTCAATACAATACGATGGAATTTCAGAAAGGCCTCTTTTAATATTCTTCCGTCAAATACAGTCTATCTTAACCTCGCTGACGGGGCAGAAAATCTATTGAAACGGATGAAACCAAAAACCAGGTACAATATTGGCCTTTCACGCCGCAAGGGAGTTCAAATTCGTACAGCAGGAATGGAGAGTATTCCTGTTTGGTATCGGTTGTATCAGGAAACAGCCCGGCGAAACGGGATTGTTATAAATGATATAAAATATTTTGAGGCAATTCTTTCTGCTGCTTCCGAAAATTCAGAATCACCGGCTGATGTTAAACTTCTTATTGCCGAATGGGATAACAAA
>CAZHKI010000020.1:0-16021 GCA_964533365.1 uncultured Maribellus sp.
GCCCAGCCGGTCTTCCTCATTGCGTAACATATTTTTGGCTTCCAGCAGTTCAATTTTTTCCAGGGTTTCGGCAAACAACTGATCAACCTCCTGTTCGGAGGCTTCGCCGGCTTCGAAAAAGTCGTTCAGCACCAAAAAGTCTTCCACAAGCTGGTTGATCCCGTGAAACCCGTCGGTCCACACTTTTATGGTCCGGATTTGTTTCATCTGTGCTTCGGCTTCTTTCGGATTGTCCCAAAATGCAGGATCCTGGGTTTTCAGTTCTTCTTCACGAAGTTGTATCAGTTTGGCATCGTAGTCAAAGATGCCTCCTCAGCGCATCGCGGCGCTCCAGCATATCTTTTATCTGGTCTTTTAATATCATTCGTTTAATTTTTACAGGGTGCAAAGGTAAGAAGATTTTTGTGGAAATATTTGCGGGCACCGTTTTACGTTACAACATCAATCTTTTGCATCATTCTAAATCCGGGTTATTTGCTGAAGGTTATCATCCCGAACTGGTTAAGAGAAGAAAATAAAGTTCTCCGTGGCTTTTTTGGATAAAACCCGTTAAATCCTAACTTTAGCACTGAAAACGTAAACCAGTTCTTATGTCCACGCCATTTATTGTTTTTTTAATTATTTCGGCCATAGCTGTGTTGCTTGTGATGGTGCTGAAGTTTAAAATCAGCGCTTTCATTTCACTGCTGATAACATCCATTTATGTGGGAATTGCTGCGGGAATGCCCCTGAAAGAAATTACCCTGGCCATTCAGAACGGGATGGCCGGTACGCTGGGGTTTGTGGCCACCGTGGTGGGGCTTGGCGCCATTTTCGGACAAATGCTCGAAAGTTCAGGAGGGGCCGAATCGCTGGCACGTTACCTTATCAAAAAATTCGGCACCGACAAAGCTTCGTGGGCGATGGTAATTACCGGTTTTGTGGTGGCCATCCCGGTTTTCCTCGACGTTGGTTTTATCATTCTCGTTCCGATTATTTACGCCCTGGCACGCGACACCAAACGATCGCTCCTTTATTACGGTATTCCGCTTTTGGCAGGACTGGCTGTTACTCATAGTTTTATCCCCCCCACGCCCGGGCCGGTTGCTGTTGCCGACATCATTAACGCCCAATTGGGCTGGGTAATTCTGTTTGGAGTTGTCCTGGGATTTCCAACGGCTGTGATTGCAGGGCCGTTGTGGGGAAAATACATTTCAAAAAAGATTTACATTGAACCGCCATCGGAAATAAACCTGCCCCAATCGAAAGATTACGACGAAAACCATCTCCCTTCGTTCCGCTCCATTGCCTTTATTGTGGCTATCCCGTTGCTGCTGATCCTGGTGAATACGTTTACCGGACTGGCTGTATCGAAAGAAATCGTTCCCCAATCCGTTTTTACCGATATTCTGGAATTTATTGGCCATCCGTTTTCAGCATTGATCATCGCCACGCTGATTGCCATTTACTTTTTATGCATTAAGCGGGGAATGGGGAAACAAAAGATTCTCGATCTGAGCACCAAAGCGCTTGGCCCTGCAGGGATAATCATTCTGATTACCGGCGCCGGCGGGGTTTTGAAACAAATTTTAGTTGACAGCGGTATCGGGAAAATCATGGCCGAATCGATGGCCGGTTCGGCGTTGCCGCCTATTCTGCTGGCCTGGATACTGGCTGCCGTGGTCAGGGTTACCCAAGGATCGGCAACTGTCGCCATGATTACCGCTGCCGGAATCATCGCACCGGCACTCGAAGCGTTTGCGCTTAACGATCCGCAACGCGCGCTGGTGGTCATTTCCATTGCTTCGGGGGCTACTTTGCTCTCGCATGTGAACGACAGTGGTTTCTGGCTGGTGGGAAAATACCTCGGAATGAACGAGAAACAAACCTTGCAGTCGTGGACTGTTATGGAAACCATCATTGCTTTTTGCGGTCTGGCGCTCACCCTGCTGGCCAGTTTATTCTTTTAATAATCAGTGCAACGTTCTGAATGCCGGTATTCAACCCCAACTCCCGGTATTCGCTGCTTAAATTTCAAAACCGGGTTATGACATTCGAATTCAAACATTTTTATGAGTTGTCGCACGACGAATTGTACGAGATTTTACAACTGCGTTCCGAAATATTTGTGGTGGAACAGCAATGCATTTATAACGACCTGGACGGCCTCGATAAAGAAGCTGTTCACCAGTTTTTGAAAAAAGAGGGTAAAATCATTGCCTGTTCCCGGTTATTGCACCCCGGAACCCGTTTCCCCGATTTTTCGATTGGACGGGTAGTGGTAAAACATTCGGAACGAAACACTGGCCTGGGAAAAGCTATGATGGAAGAGGCAAAAAATTTTATGACGAACGAATGGAAAGCCATCCGCATAAAAATCAGTGCACAAAAATACCTGCAAAAATTCTATGAAAGCCTCGGATTTCAGGTGGTTACAGCAGAGTATTCCGAAGACGGGATTCCGCATGTGGGGATGCTTTTTGAAAATAAAAGACGAAACAATCCGTGAATTTTACCTTTGATAATCCCACAACAGGTTGTGTGAATGGTCGATTTGAAAGGATTTCTTCCCGCAATTCGGACAGATTGCTTTTTTCAGCCGGTGAATGTTGGTCAGTTTTAAACGGCTGCGGCAGGTGCTGCACCGAAACTCGCTTTTATGGACAATCTTCTCATTTTCATCAAAAATAATTACTTCCACTTTATCGTGAAGTACTTTACATTTTGGACATTTATAAACCTGAAAACCGGCTTTCAGAAATAATCCGTTGTATTGTTTTGCCAACTGCTTCAGTAAATGGTCGGTTTTATAATGAAACAGTTTTGTGCGTTGTTTCAGGTACTCGTTCAACGGTTGCGAACGAACCAAAAAGCCGTGTCCCTGGTTAAAACGTTCTTCGTAACCACAATGACCGCAGCGATATGTATAGGATTGCCCCACAACTTTTGGTTTTGTTTAAAGATAACGATTTTTCGATTGATTTCTAACGCTTTGCTGATTATGTAGCCAGAATTTTATCAACCCTTTCAACATTTGGAGTTTTATGTTATGCAGGGAAAATTTTACTAATCATGGAACAAATTCCGATTTCAACTGTATTAATAAGAGTTATTTTTTAAATATTGATCGATGAAAAAAATTGTATTGCCATTTATAATGATTTCCGGGTTGTTTTTCTTTTCGTTTGCGCAGGAAAACAAAAGCCTTAGCGTTGGCGATCAGGCGCCTGAGTTCAAAACACTTGCCGACGACGGGTCCGTGTGGGACAGTAAAAAGTTTGTCGGTGAGAAATTCGTTGTGGTCTATTTCTATCCGGCGGCCATGACAGGCGGTTGTACCCAGCAAGCCTGTTCGTACCGCGATTTGCAAACGGATATTGAATCGTCTGATGCTATGGTGGTCGGGGTAAGTGGCGATAATGTGGAAGGGCTGAAACTTTTCAAAAAAGCCAATAATCTGAATTTCACGCTCCTTTCAGACGAAAAAGGCGACATTGCCAAACAATTTGGAGTGCCAACGCGTGAAGGCGGAACCATCACACGCGAAATTGACGGGCAAAGTTTCAACTTGCTTCGGGGAAATACAGCCAGCCGCTGGACTTTTATTATCGGGAAAAATGGCAAAATTGTATATAAAAATGAACAGGTGGATGTTACTAAAGACACGCAGGAAGTGCTGAGTTTTATAAAAAACAGTCAGTAATTTTTGTATGTTGCATCAAAAAATTCATTTCGATGAAATCATTCAAATTGATTCTGGTTCTTCTGTTTTTCGCTCCACTTTTTTTCTGTTCGGCAACAGCACAAACAAAGGTTGACAACCAGGTGGAAACTTCGGTTACCATTAAAGGAAAAACCGGTACTTTCGAGCTGATTGGGTTGGAAAATGTAAGGATTACACCATCGGGTAATTTCCTCCGTGTCGTCACTTTTCAGCTCGACAAATCGCATCCACTGGTTCAAATGGCCACCCCGGTGTATATTTTTTCGGTAATCATGCGCATCGATCTTGATGGCGACGGTACTACCGAAGTAATTACTGACGAGATGGCTGTGCTGACGAAAAGCGGCAACCTGAAATTTGTTTACCACAGCAACGGTGCGGGTTCTAATCTACCCGTTGGCTGGGATTTTTAACCGGAAAACCGGATTTATTCAACCCTGTTTTTCGAGAGTTCCTTATTGGTTTTAGCCCCCAGTTCTTTAAGCTTTTCGGCAGAACGGATGAGGTTTCCCTGACCGTCTTTCAGTTTGTTCATGGCTGCGTCGTAATTTTTCCGGGAAGCATCGATACCTGAACCGATTTTTTCCAAATCGCTCACAAAGTTTACAAACTTGTCGTACAGTGCCCCTCCCTGCCGGGCAATTTCCATCGCATTCCGGGTTTGGTTTTCCTGCTGCCAGATGGAAGAAATGGTGCGCAACGTAGCCAGCAATGTTGACGGGCTGACAATCACAATTTTTTGATCCCAGGCATACGAAAACAATTCGTGGTCTTCCTGTACGGCCAGGCTGAACGATGATTCGATGGGAATAAACAGTAATACAAAATCGGGCGAATTGAGCCGCCGGGCGGTTTGGTAATGTTTCTCACTCAACCCTTTGATGTGAGTTTTGATGCTGACTAAATGCTCTTTGATGTTTGCTGTGCGTTCGGCTTCGGTAGCCGAGTTTACCGCTCGTTCGTATGCAATCAGCGAAACTTTCGAGTCAACAATGATGTGTTTATTGTCGGGCAGGTTAATCACGATGTCGGGCTGAATCCGTTTCCCGTCTTCCGAAACATCGCTGAACTGTTTCTGATAACCCTGCGATCCCTCGTTTAATCCCGAACGTTCGAGAATCCGCTCCAGCACCACTTCGCCCCAGTTTCCCTGTTTCTTCACATCGCCTTTCAAGGCTTTGGTCAGGTTGCCCGCTTCTTCGCTGATTTTCGAATTCAAATCGTACAGCTTTTTCAGCTCAGCACGCAAATCGGTCTGGTCTTTTAGCCCTTTTTGGTAGGTGTCTTCCACTTTCTTTTCGAAAAGATATATTTTTTCCTTTAGCGGATTAAGCACTTCACCAATATTTTTTTGGTTGGCAGCAGTAAATTCCTCGCTGTTCTTTTTGAGAATCCGGTTGGCAATGTTTTCAAATTCAGTGGTGAATTTTTTCTGAATTTCTTCGAGTTCGGCTTTTTGTTGCTGAAGCTTTTCCTGAAGGTTAAGGTATTCGACTTTGGCTTTTTCGAGCCGGCCAACCAGAACCGTATTTTCTTCGCGGATTTTTTGTAAATCGGTGCGCCATAACTCCGATTCCGATTTCAGTGTCTGGAAACGATCTTCCCACACCAGGCTTTGTTTTTCAGCTTCCGTTTTTTCAACCTCCAACTGCTTTTCTTTTTCAACAAACTGATTTTTAACCTTTTCAAATTGTTTCTGCTTTTGAATGCTGAAATACAGAAATGCGGTAATAACACCAATAATAATACCGGTAACGAGATAAATTATTTCCATCAGGGTAAAAAATTTTAACGATTTAAAACCGGTACAATTTAACGAAAACCGACCAGTTTCAATTCTTTCCGGGGAAGAAGTTTACCATTTATATACAATGGAATTGATGTTCATGCCGGCGCCTACCGAACAGAAAATGGTATAATCACCCGGATTAACTTCGTGTCCTTCGAGTTTGCCTTTCAGTACCAGATCAATTACCGTTGGGACGGTTGCTGTTGATGAATTTCCAAGTTTTTTAATGGTCATGGGCATGAGTCCTTCAGGAATGTTTTTTTCGCGATAAAGTTTGAAAATCCCGCTTAAAATGGCCTCATCCATTTTTTCGTTGGCCTGGTGAATGAAAACTTTTTTGATATCGCTTAAATAAAGCCCTGCTTTTTCAATGCTCTCCTTTACCACGCCGGGAACCGTATTGATGGCGTAAATGTATAATTTATGTCCCGACATTTTTATAAACAGCTCGTTTCCAGGGTAATCGGGGTTGCCCGATTTCCCGAGTGTAAGCAGGTTGGCATACTGAACTGAATCGGAACGGCTGGCATGTGAAATCATTCCGGCGGGTGTATCACTTTCAATCGCTTCAACCACCGTGGCAGCAGCACCGTCGGCATAAATCATCGTGTCCCTGTCATGCGGGTCGGAGATGCGGGAAAGTACATCGGCGCCTACCACCACTCCGCGTTTCATAAACCCGCTTTTGATATAAGCATCGGCAATGATCATGGCCTGTGTCCAGCCCGGGCATCCCGAAATTATGTCGTGGCAAATGCACGACGGATTTTTAATGTGCAGTTTCATTTTTACCTTATTGGCCAAAGCCGGTAAAATATCAGTTCTTACATTCCCTTCGTTAATATCGCCAAAATTGTGGGCTACAATAATAAAGTCAAGACTTTCTTCCGAAATTCCAGCGGTTTTACAGGCATCTTTAACAGCCAAAGCTGCCAAATCAGAAGTGACCTGATTGTCGCCTGCATAGCGTCGTTCATCAATATTGGTAATTTCGCTGAATTTACGGATGATTTCCTCATTGGATTTTTCCAGTTTCTTCATTGAAGAAGAATCGAAAAATTCATGCTTTTCAAAATGGTTGGTGATTATTTTGGGTGGGAGGACGCTCCCTGTACCAATGATCCTGGTGTAAATATTTTTTTGTGTCATACCTTTTGCTACACTTACTTCTGTTGTTTATAACTTCTTAACTCAACGGTTTCGCCGTCGAAGACGCCGTAGGAGAAGCTGTTAATCCAGTCGCCCAATAAAATAAACCGGGAGTTTTGCCCGATGCTTTCGTTAGCCATCCGGTGGCGGTGGCCAAAGATAAAATAATCTATTTGCTCTTTCAGCAAAACCGATTGGGCAAATTTATACATGGCTTCATTCTTAACTTTAAATTCTTCTTCGGTGGTTGATTTCGACAAACGGCTTGATTTTGACCACTTATGGGCCAAGAAAAAGGCAAAATTGGGATGCAGTCGCGAATACCACCATTGCAGATTTTTACTGATAAAAATTTTCTTCAGCAACCGATAGCCTTTGTCATCGGGGTCGAGCCCATCGCCATGGGCTAAAAAAAACTTTTTTCCACCCAATTCTGTAATAAATTCATTGCGGTGTAGCTGAACTCCGGTTTCTGCAGGCAGGTAATCGAAGATCCAGAGATCGTGGTTTCCGGTGAAAAAATGCACCGGCACACCGTTGTCAGTCAGGTCGGCAATGCGACCTAAAATCCTTGTAAACCCGCGGGGAACGACCTTTTTATATTCAAACCAGAAGTCGAAAATATCGCCAAGCAGGTACAATTCGGCTACATCGTGCTTTATTTCGTCGAGCCAACGTACAAAAAGCATTTCCCGTTCACGATTGTTTTTTAGCGCAGGTGCACCCAAATGAACATCGGAAATAAAATATATTTTCCTTGTTTTGGTCAATTAATTAAAAATTTAAACAGCCATGGCTGTTTTAACTAAAACAATTTTTACCGGAGAAGGTTGCCCAGCGCTTTGTCGAGGGCTGTTCCCCTTAGGTTTTGTGCCACAACTTTTCCTTCGGCATCAAGCAGATAATTGTATGGTACCGATTTAACATTGTAGTTCTGAACGGCCTGGATACTTCCTTTCATATCACCCACCTGAATCCAGTTTAAATTGTCTTTGTCGATGGCATCGATCCATTCAATGCGGTTTTCATCAACACTGACCTGGTAAATCTCGAATCCTTTGTTTTTGTATTTCTGATAAGCTTCAACCAGCGCCGGGTTTAAAATCCTGGAATTCCGATCGACAGCAGCCCAGAATTGCAAAAGCACTACTTTGCCTCTCAGCGATGAGAGGGCAATTTCTTTCCCGTTGGTATCGGGCAAAACAATTTCGGGGCTGTTTTCTCCTTTTTCCCGAATCAGTTGCTGTACTTTTGCCGCCTTATCTTCCTGCAGAATTTGCAGGGTATTGGCATACAGTGATTTTACGTGTTCCGATTTGGGATAAATGGAATTGAGCGCCGAAGCAGCTACCCGCATGGTATGAAAATCCTTGATTACGAAATTTTGCTGGTCAAATTCCTGGTACAATGCCAGCACACTGGCCATTGAAAACGGGTTATCCATGACAAAACGGGTCGAGAAGTTCACCTGGTCTTCCACAATATCGTTGTATTGTTGTTCCCACTGTGTTTTTAAACTTTCGTAATTGGGATTGTTTTGGGCAACGTTGTAGAGTGATTCCAGCGAATCGAGTTTCAGTTTCGTAGAATTGAGCTTGTCAACCAGTTGTTTTACCAGTACCGAACCGGGAGAACCCTCCACATGATACTGATGCGAGAAATTGGCATAATCGGCTTCAACCACCACATTTTCGGCCGAATCGACCAGCAGGGTAATCATTTTGTCGGCCGAAAATTTCAGCAAATAATAAGTTGGGATGCTGCTTTCTCCTTTTATTTTGAATTCCCCCTTGTTGCTGACCTTCACCGAATCGACCAGTTTGGTGGATGTTACCAGAAGTTCCTCAAGATATACTGTTTTGCCTTCGGCATGTGTGACTTTACCGTTGATAGTAAATTGAGGCCCCTTTTTACAGCCTGCTACTGCCAGTAATATCAATATCAAAAATATCCCTGTAAATCTGGTTTTGTTCATAGTTTTTTATTAAAGCGTGTAAAATTAACAATTTCCGATATATCATTTCAAATCAAAAACGAAAATAACATATTTTAAAGAATTCGTATGTCATCCCAATTTATGGATTAATTTTGCTTTTTTTTCGCAGAAATATTTTATGTTCGCTGACATTCAGGAAATAAGGTGAAAATATATCATGATCTCATAAATTTTAAAGCCCGGAATCCAGTGGTCACTATTGGCACTTTCGATGGGGTACATTTGGGGCACCGCATGATTATCGAACGGTTAAAGGAACTGGCTCAAAAATATGACGGAGAAACCGTTATTTTTACGTTCTTTCCTCACCCCAGACTGGTAACCGCACCCGGTGAAACCAACCTGCGGCTGCTCACAACGCTGGAAGAAAAAAAGGAACTTTTCGAAGATCTGGGTATCGATCACCTGGTGGTTTATCCTTTTACCAAAGAGTTTTCGCAGCTTTCGTATGCTGAGTTCGTTCAGCAGATTCTTGCCGGGCAGATCAAAACTCGTTGCCTTGTGGTAGGATACGACCACAAATTTGGAAAAAACCGTGAAGGAGGTTTCGAATATCTTCAGGAATGCGCCCGGAAATATCAATTCGACATTGAGAAACAGGAACCGCTGTCGATCGACGAGAATCATATCAGTTCAACAAAAATAAGGGATGCATTACAAGCCGGCGACATTAAGAAGGCCAACCGATACCTGGGCTACCCGTTTACGTTGCACGGTAAAGTGGTTGAAGGGAAACAACTGGGTCGAAAAATCGGTTTTCCTACAGCAAACATCGAAGCTTCCGATCCACACAAAATTATTCCGGGCTATGGGGTTTATGCCGTAAAAATCAAAGTGAACGAAATATCTTTTTCGGGGATGCTGAACATCGGATCGCGCCCTACATTTAACCAAAATGCCGACCAGCGAAGTATAGAGGTTCACATTTTCGATTTCAACGATGACATTTACAATGCCGGAATCACACTGACTTTTATTGATAAAATCAGAGAAGAACAAAAATTTAACGGGATTGAAGCGCTGGCAAACCAATTAATGAAAGATAAAATCACAGCGCTGAAAATTCTCGCCGGAAACTAAATCATTCCTTTCTCTGTCAACAGGTTAATTTCATTTTATAACCAATTCGCAGGTTACCGGCAAATGATCGGAAAAGCGAAAATCAAGGGTTTGAAAATCAAACGATTCAAAATCTTTGCTGTGGAAAATGTAGTCAATCCGAAACGAAGGAAGTTTACCAATGTAAGTTCGCCCGATTCCCCTTCCGGATTCAACAAAGGCATCTTTCAAATTTCCCCGGGTTCGCTGATAAGAAAATGATGCCGGGGTGTCGTTAAAATCGCCGCATAGAATTACCGGATAGGGGGATTTTTCAACGTGATCCCGGATGATACGCGACTGTTCGGCCCGCATCTGTACCGCACTTCGGTATTTGATGCTAATCTCGCGAATCTCACGCAGATCTTTTTCTTCTGTAATATCCGGCGAGTCGATAACCGAATATCGGTTCGGGTCGATTTGATACGACTGCAAATGCACATTGTATATCCGCACGGTGTCATTCTTAATTACCACATCGGTGAAAATGGTAATATTACGGCTGTTTTTAAACCTGATTTCGCCCATGTGCACAATCGGGTAGCGTGTCATGGTTACCGAGCCGTAAGTTGTACTCGATCGGGCATACTGGTAGTGGTTTATTGTGCTGATGGCCCGCACGGTTTGTTCGAGGTTGAAAATTGTGTTTTTTCGTAACCTGACTTCCTGCAGGCAAATGATATCGGCCTTTTCTTCTTCGAGAAACCGGACAATTTCATCGGCGCTGTGTTTTTTCCCCAAACTGCTTTTCCCGCTAAAATGCTGCACATTATACGAAACCACTTTGATTTCGCCCGAACCATCCGTCTTTCCCCTAACCTGAAAATAACGTGACAGAAATCCCCAGCCAAGTAAAATGGCAACCAGTGGAATCCAAAAATAACGCGGTTTAAAAATGAGCCAGAAAACAACAAACAGCATATTGACGAGCAGAAAAAATGGATAGGCCAGCCCAAACAACGAAGGGATCCACCATTTATCAGGCGGAATCCAAACCGAAAAATAGGACAACAGGATAAAAAATACTGTTATCAGGTTAAGAAAAAGGAACAGGAACAAAAGGGCTTTTTTCACGTTGTTTTTTGTTTTTGCTCAGACCGGAAAGATAGGAAAAAACCTGCGATAGTGAATGAAATAGTTTTTAACCGCGATAAATTGACCAAAGCTGAATCGTTTATATTACCTGATGCAGCGAATCATGCGGCATTTCCCGTTGATGTCGTTTTTAACCTGAATATTCCGGAACCCCAGGTTTTGAAGCAGCAAGGTCATCTCACGGGCCAGGTTTTCGTTGATTTCAAAGAAAAGCCATCCGTTTTTATGAAGGTGTTGTTTTGCAAAACCTGCAATTTTCCGGTAAAAAACCAGCGGATCGTCGTCGGGAACAAAAAGCGCCATTTTAGGTTCGTAATCCAGCACATTGGGCTGCATTTTTTCTTTTTCCATTTCGCGCACATACGGAGGGTTGCTGACCACCAAATCGAAGTTGTCCCAGTCGTATTTTTGCCAGTTTAAAATATCGGCCTGAAAAAATTCAATGTCCAGTTGATTGGAAGCAGCATTCATTTCGGCGGTTTGAATCGCACTTGCCGAAATATCAACCGCCGAAACTGTGGCGTTTGCCAGGTTCTTTTTCAGGGCCAGCGCAATACAGCCGCTCCCGGTCCCGATATCAGCAATCCGCGGCGATGCCAGTAATTTCGTTTCAATAATCCAGTGGACCAGCTCCTCAGTTTCAGGCCGGGGAATTAACACCGACGGGTTCACCTTTATTTTTAACCCGTAAAAATCTGTTTCACCCAGAATATACTGAATAGGCTCATGGTTTTTCAACCGGCCCACCATTTTTTCGATTTGCCTCTTTTCCTTAGAAAGGATTGTTTCATCTTTTCGGAGAATCAGTTCAGTGTAATTCAATTGAAAAATATTTTCCAGAACCAAACGTGTAATTCCCTGTATTTCAGTGGCCGGATATATTCCTGCTAATTCTTTTTCAATGTATTGAATAACCGCTTTCATTGTGTTAATTTTGACCCGGCAAATATAATTTTTCCGCGCAAAAATGGAGATGGACAAACGATATATGTTTCGGTGTATTGAACTGGCCCGGCTTGGTGCCGGAAACGTTGCACCCAATCCCATGGTGGGCTGTGTAATTGTTTCAGACGGAAAAATTATCGGCGAAGGGTTTCATCAGCAATACGGCCAGGCACATGCCGAGGTCAATGCCATCCGTTCGGTTTCCAACGCTGCTCTTTTAAAAAACAGCACGTTGTACGTTTCGCTTGAACCGTGTGCCCATCACGGGCTTACACCGCCCTGCTCCGATTTGATCGTGGAAAAACAAATCCCGAGAGTGGTAATTGGAACCGTTGATCCGTTTTCGGCAGTGGCCGGGAAAGGAATAGAAAAACTGAAAAAGGCCGGAATTGAAGTTGAAGTTGGTATGCTGGAAAACGAATGCCGCGAACTAAATAAACGTTTTTTTACATTCCATGAGAAAACCAGACCTTACATCATTTTAAAATGGGCGCAAACCATCGACGGTTTTATCGACCGGGAGCGCGGTACCGAAGATTTTGGGCAGCCCACCTGGATTACCGGCGAATTGGCACAGCGGCTGGTTCACAAAATCCGCTCGGAGGAAGCCGCTATTTTGGTGGGGACCAACACCGCCGAAAAAGACAACCCGTCGCTGACTGTCCGCTACTGGTGCGGGAAAAACCCGGTGCGACTGGTCACCGACAACCACCTCCGGCTTCCAAAAAACTTGCATCTGTTCGACCAAACCGCACCAACACTGGTTTTCAACTCGGTAAAAAACGAAGAGGAAGAAAATATTTCGTTTGTGAAAATTGATTTCAGCCAGAACATAATCCCGCAAATATTACAGGAATTGCACTCACGCAGGATTTTATCGGTGTTGGTGGAAGGAGGAAAACAACTGCTTGAAAGTTTTATCGAAGCCGGATTGTGGGATGAAGCCCTGGTTTTTACCGGTCCGAAATTTTTTTACCGGGGAATTAAAGCGCCACATCTGGAAGGAAAACTTATTGCCTCGGAAACGTTCGATTCCGACCAGTTGTTTGTTTTCCTAAACGAACCGTGAAAATTCAGAATAAAAATCAATGCTTTACAACGTTGGGGCTCCCTGACATAATTTTAATCTTCAAAATATTCTCGACATACTGAAAGTAGTAAAATAATTTGTGGTTTAATTCAAATCCGTAATCAGTGGTTGGATCGTACCCGATAATGGTCTCGAAAAACCAGCTTTTCCGTGAATCGTGCGCATTCTGGTTCCAGGCTGTCACATATTGTTTGTTCCAGGTTTCGTAATACGACTGTGAACGGTATTGCGAAGGATTATTTTGCAACTGATACCAGGTTTCAAATTTGGCGTCAAAGGTTTCCATCTGGTATTCCACGCTATCGGTAGTCATTTCTTCGCCTTCCACAGTATTTACCTTTACCACTCCTTTTTGTGTTGAACAGGCCCAACCCAAAATCAACACCACCATCCCAAAAACAAATCGTTTCATAACTTCACATTTCAACGTTTTCATGACAAATGTAATTACGGAACTGCCCGCAAAATTGTTTATAATTTTTAATTTTATGAAAAATTAATCATTCAAAACTATAAAACAAAAATGATGGAATGGAACCTTTTTTGGCAAAGTTTTTCCCTCATCTTTTTCATCACCTCTGTTACGGTTGCCATCCTGATTGTGCTCGAAAAACGATCGCCGTACAAAACCATCGCCTGGATTCTGACATTGATTTTGTTGCCGGGTTTTGGCGTGATTTTTTATTTGGTTTTTGGGCAGGAATACCGGAAACAAAAACTGTTTTCACGAAAAGGGATTAAAAGCCTGGGGAAAATCAGGCGGTTGTCGGCCAGGCAACTGCGCGAAATAGAACAACTGCCTCCGGGAAATACCCACAAAAACTTTGAATACCAAAACATCGTGCGGTTGCTGTTAAATAATTCCGATGCGCTGTTAACCACGGGCAACAAGCTCAAAATCATGAACAGCGGGCAGGAAACATTCGATACCATTTTCAGGGCCCTCAAAAATGCAAAGCACCACATCCATCTTGAATACTATATTTTTTCGGATGACAAAATCGGGAACCAATTGAAAGACCTGCTCATCGAAAAAAGCAGGGAAGGAGTTGAAGTGCGAATCATCATCGACGACGTAGGCAGTTGGAGTATCCGAAAAAAATTTATTTCCGAACTCAAAGAAAACGGAATTGAAATTTATTCGTTTATGGAAGTTCGGTTTCCCCGTTTAACCTCGCGGGTTAACTTCAGGAACCACCGCAAGATTTTGATTGTTGATGGCAAAATTGGTTTTACCGGCGGGATTAACATTGCCGACCGGTATATTGAAGGAATCAAAGGAATTGGTCCCTGGCGCGACACACATCTGCAGATGGAAGGTCGTGCTGTGGGCTGTTTACAGGTGGTTTTTGCTGCCGACTGGTTTTTTGTGATCAACGAAAACCTGGTTGGAAACGACTATTTCCCGACGATTGCCGAACAACCGGCTGGTTCAGCCGTACAAATCTCGGCCAGCGGCCCCGATTCTGACTGGGAAAGTATTGGACAGGCATTTTTTTCTGCCATTTCAGCAGCCAGACAAAAAGTTTACATGGTTACCCCCTACCTGATGCCACCGCCCCATTTTATGCAGGCCATTAAAATTGCTGCGCTCAGCCAGGTTGACGTGAGAATTCTGATTCCCGAGCATTCGGATGCCCTCATCCCCAAATGGAGTTCGTTTTCATATGTGGAAGAGCTGCTCGAAGCCGGCGTAAAAATTTATTTCTACCAAAACGGGTTCATTCACAGTAAATACATTTTAGTTGACAACTCCTTCTCGTCGGTTGGCACCACCAACCTCGATTTCAGGAGCCTGGAAACCAATTTCGAAGTAAATGCTTTTGTTTACGATGAATCATTTTCGCACGAGTTGGAGCAAATTTTCCTTGCTGATTTACAAAACAGCCGAGAAATCAAACTGAAGGAGTGGCACAAACGCCCGTGGCACCGGAAATTCCGCGAGTCGCTGGCACACATTGTCAGCCCCATGCTGTAAACTTTTATCCCATCCTTTTTGAACAGATAGAAAAATGGTTTCTCATTTCAACTGCATTTCTAAAACGGCAACTTTCCCAAATCCAGGTTCCCGCCCGAAAGGATAATCCCGGTTTTTTTGTTCTGAACGTCAATCTTCCCTTCGAGAATAGCGCCCAGCGGAACGGCTGACGAAGGCTCGATGATAATTTTCATCCGTTCCCAAATCATACGCATGGCTTCCACAATGTTCTCTTCGGAAACGGTAACAATATCGTCCACCTTATCCATAATGATGGCAAACGTGCGGTCGCCCAGCGAAGTGAGCAGCCCGTCGGCAATGGTTTTTGGGTTTACGGAAGGAATGATTTTTTTTGCCCGGAATGATCGAAAGGCATCGTCAGCGCCGGCAGGTTCGGCTGCAATCACCTTGCAACCGGGTAGTAAAAATTTGGTTGAGAGAGCAGTACCACTTAACAAACCACCCCCGCCAACCGGTGCCATTATTATATCAAAAATTCCGGCGTCTTCTATCAGTTCTTTGGCAGCAGTGCCCTGTCCGGCAATGACATGAAAATTATTGTAAGGATGGATTTCGGTTGCACCCGTTTCGGCAACAATCCGGGCCAGCGTGCTTTCGCGTGCCTGTAATGTAGGTTCGCAAAAAGTAATGGAAGCGCCGTAGCCCGCCACGGCTTTCTTTTTGATCTCCGGCGAATTTTCGGGCATCACAATATGGGCGGCAATGCCGCGCATCCGGGCGGCCAAAGCCAACGCCGCTGCGTGGTTCCCCGACGAGTGCGTTGCCACCCCTTTCCGGGCATCCTCTTCCGGCAGCGAAAACACCGCGTTACATGCCCCGCGAAACTTGAACGCACCCACTTTCTGCAGATTTTCACATTTGAAAAAGAGTTCGCCCCTTACGATTTTGTTGATGCTTGACGATGTTAACACCGGTGTCCGGTGTGCATATTGCCGTACCAACTGATGTGCTGACTCTACATCAGCAAAAACCGGAATATTCATATTAATCAGGTTTTGAGAATTTTTGATTTAATAAATTGTAATCGGTTTTATAAAAAGATTGATCAGATAATTTTTTAATCCGTTTTAATCCTGAAAAGTATAAAAACACCAGGAACCCAATGAAAACAACGGTAAGCCATTCCATACCGGTAAATAAAATGAAGTCGTAAATAC
>CAZHKI010000021.1:0-15986 GCA_964533365.1 uncultured Maribellus sp.
CAAAATATGGGCTTTTAAGGCTCATTTAATAGAAATTATTTACGTATGAAAAAACACAGTTGATTACCTGGCAAATGATGACCACTGCCGACGTGGAACTGGTTAAGGGAGGAGCGGTATTAAAACAGGATGGAAAATCATTAAAACTGGAAAACCTGTCGCACCCTGATTTGGCTCTTTCAGTGGTTTCGTTGTATCCTGCGCCGCTCGAACTCGATCGCCAGATGGAAGGCCTGAAACGCATTGAAATCCGCATTCCAGCCTGGACAATCAAAAATGGAAAAACGACAATAAAAGTAAGACTTTCAGAAAATTGAAAAAGTAATTTGGTGTTTTATACAAGACCTTGAAGGTTTCTAAAACCTTCAAGGTTTGATGAACAGTTAAAATGAAATTTTTATGGAATCTTTTCAAAATAAAACGATCCTCTTTTTTTCCTTTATCTTAATTTTTTCATTTTCATTTGCCGGCAAAAATCAGCAAAAAGAAGAGTATCAACTTCATAATCCCATCACAGTTGAATATCTTAAAAAGAATCTGCAAAAACAAATGCCCCGGCTGGTGCTGAATCGTGAAATTGAAAAAGAACTTAGGGAAAAGCTGAAATCCGATCCGATGATTCAAAACATTTATCAAACCATTAAATACAATGCCGAAGGTGTAATGAAAAAGGATATTATCACGCTCGATATTCCCGACAATCCCAATTCTCAAAAAAACCAATTGGGCATTTCCCGCAATTTTCTCTTCCGGGTGAATATGCTGGCGATGGTTTATCTTATTGAAAAAGACCGGCGGATGTTGAAGCGGCTGAATGATGAAGTGGTTGCCGCCTGTAATTTTCCATCGTGGAATCCGCGGCATTTCCTCGATGTGGGCGAAATGTCGCTGGCCATTGCGCTGGCACTCGACTGGACTGCCGGCGACCTGCCAAAATCAACCATTGCTTTGGCAAAAAAATCATTGGTCGAAAAAGGCATAAAAACCAGTTGGCCTGAAAATGGCAGCACCCCATCGTGGGTGAACAACACCAACAACTGGAACCAGGTTTGTAACGCCGGTATGATTGCTGCATCGATTGCTGTTGCCGAACTGGTACCCGAACTGGCGGCCAAAACAATTTCACGTTCAATCAATGGAATGAACAACGCTCTGCGTGAATATGGTCCCGACGGCGCTTATCCCGAAGGCCCCATTTACTGGGGCTACGGAACCCAGTTTTCGGTGGTTACCGCCGCCATTTTCGAGAGCGCTTTCGGCACCGATTTTGGACTTTCGAAATTTCCGGGATTTATGGAAAGCGCAGTGTATGCGATGCTCACCGTTTCGCCCACAAACAAATTGTACAGCTACGCCGACTGCAACGAAGAAGCCGAAGGCTACGGAATTTTCACATTAAGCTGGTTTGCCTCAAAAACCGGGAACAAAACCTTTCTGGATGAAAAATACTTTTTGACTTCGCCTGAAGAAATCAGGAATTTCTCGCGCCTGGCCGGAGCCGGATTGGTTTGGACGGCTCAGTTTTCTGAAAAGGCGTCAACTCCGCTTCCCACAGCATGGAAAGGCGGTGGCGCAAATCCTGTTGTGATTTTTACCGGTAACGAAAATAATTCAAATGGCTTTTATTTTGGCGGGAAAGGTGGCCGCGGAACCGTAAACCATGGCAACATGGATGGAGGTTCGTTTATTTTTGAACTGAACGGCGTGCGCTGGTCCATCGACCCGGGAAACCAAAGTTACGGTCTGCTGGAACGCGCCGGTTTCGATTTGTGGGCCCGCTGCCAGGAATGCGATCGCTGGAAACTGCTCACCAAAAACAACTTCGGCCACAGTACACTTTCGGTAAACAATCAGTTGCATGTAGTGGATGGTATGGCCGAAATTATTGATTTTAAAGTTGGTAAACAACCCGAAGCTACTCTTGATTTGTCGCCTGCATTTGCCCGACAGTTAAAGAGCGTACAACGCAGGTTTGTAAAAGATAGCCAGTCTTCACTGGTGATTGAAGATATAATTGAGATTTCGGAAGAAACAAAGTGGATTACCTGGCAAATGATTACCCAGGCCGATGTTCAGATTGTAAAAGGCGGTGCAGTTTTATTCCAGGACGGGAAACAATTGAAACTCGAAAACCTTTCTCATCCCGAAATGATGGTCTCGGTGATTTCGCTCGATCCGCCACCGCTGGTTTTCGATAAAACCATCGAAAACCTGAAACGCATCGAAATACGCATTCCGGCATGGACAATTGAAAATGGAAAAACAACATTGAAAGTAAGACTTTCAGAAAACTAAAAAATACAGGATTATGAAGAAATTTATTTGGATATTTTTTTTACAGTTCTCTGTTTTTGTTGCCTGCGCACAGGAACCTGTAATTGAAAATCAACCTCAGGAAAAAGCTGAACTGATTTTCCAGTCGGGTTTTGAACCCGGTTCAGCAGTGATTCCTAAAGGTTCTGATGTCGATATTACCGGGAAAGATTTGTCGGTTGAAGCGCCCAATGACTGGGTACTCGATTTTGACAAACATCCCGAAGTGGGCAGTTTCAGTCTGCAATACCAGGGTGGAACTGAATCGCAGCGGTTCGCAAAAATTGTTGCCGAACCCGGAAACCCACAAAACCACGTGCTGCATTTTTGGTTGAACGAACCCAATGTGGAAGGTAAAAAAGGCCGTATCCAGGCAAATATCTACGGCGGCGAAAAAGGGCTGAAAGAATTTTACCAGAGCGAACGCATTTTCCTTACCGAAGATTTTAACACCGTCCGCACGTTTTCCGAAAAAATTCACTGGCTAACCATTGCCGAATTCTGGAACAATATTACCTGGAGCCAGCAGGTTCCCTTTGGTTTCAGGATTACTTTGGGAATTGGAAAACCGGTAACCGGCACCGGCGAATTGTATTTTATCATCGACGGCCAGGATTGCCAGTTATTCGAAGACGGCAGTCAGAAATACACTACACTTTGGTCTGAAATCAACCAAAATGTAAAAGTTCCGGTGGGAAAATGGTTTACGCTCGAATATTATTACAAAGAAGGCGACGCTCAAAACGGACGCTTCTGGATGGCCATTCAGCCCGATGGTGGAAACAGGGAGGTGATTTTCGATTTGACGCGGGTTACCCACAATTCGAAAGATCCCAGCCCCGATGGAGTAACTGAATTTAACCCCATCAAACTGTACACCTCGAAACAACTGATTGATTATATGAGAAGCCAGGGCAAAACCCTGCAGATTTACTGGGACGATTTTAAGTTGTGGAAGAATAAAAGGCCGGAATAATGCCTCTTCTAAATTATCCAAAGGTGAGTAGTTTTTAAATAAATAAATTGAATAGTACAAAAAGAATAAAACAAAACGCTGAAACGCTTCTCCAATAGAGAAGTTAAGTCCCTTCCGGGGGATTTGGGAGCTTTTAAAACAGGATAAAATGAACAAACAAAAACATCTGATTTTAATTTTCTTTTTTTTAGGTTTTTTGCAAACCGGTTTTTCTGCACCTTCCGATTTTGATATCATCAAAAAAAGGGTCCTTGAAAACCTGATGAAACCGCAGGTTGACGATGCGCAGGTTGAAACGCTGGTGAATACCATCCGCCCCGACGGGACCTGGCCGGGCATTGATTACGAAAACCTTTCCAACGAAGGGTTTCAGCATTCACGCCATTCAGCCAACATGGTAACACTGGGCCGGGCATTTCAATCGAAAGCCTCAAAGTTTTATAAAAGCAAGAAGGTAAAAACCACCATTGAACTGGCGCTGAAAAACTGGGTTGACAACGATTATATCTGTCAGAACTGGTGGCACAACCAGGTGGGAACACCCATGAACCTGGCCACAATGATGTTGCTTGTGGGGGATGAACTGAACAAAGATTTGGTTGCAAAAGCACAACCCATCATTGGAAGGGCTACTGTTGATGCACCCGGCGCCCGCCCCGGCGGCGACCGGATAAAAATTGCAGGGATTCAGGCCAAAAACCTGCTTTTTACCGGCGATAAGGAAACTTTTGAAAAAGTAATCGGGGTAATTGAAAACGAAATCAAATATGTTGAATGGATAGGAAATAAATACGGATACACCTACAGACGGCAGCCGTCGGGTTTTGCCAACCGCTCAGCCGGAGGCCGCGGTATTCAGTATGGAAACAGTTTTCACCACCGCGAGGATGGAGTAAACAATACGCTGTCTTACGGTTTGGATTATGCCGATGCATTTATCGAATGGGCTGTTTATACCGCTGGTACCCAATATTCGTTTGCCAGCGATAAACTGGAGCGCCTGGTTGACTATTATCTCGACGGAATTTGTAAAATGGCTGTTTATGGTAAATTCCCCGATGTTGGCGCTAAAAACCGCAGCATTTGCCGTCCCGGTTCTTTGAAGGAATTCAGTGCCCAACCCGCTGAAAATTTATTGCTGACCACCAGTTACCGGAAGAACGAACTGCAGGAAATTGCCGATATCCGGAAAAAATCAGTTAACCCAACACTTTCACATTCCACATTTTTCTGGAATACCGAACATTTTTCATATCAGCGACCCGGTTGGTACTCTTCGGTGCGTATGTATTCAACCCGTACCAGCAACATGGAAGAACCCTACAACAGCGAGGGGTTGCTCAACCATCACCGGGGCGACGGGGCCAATCACATATCGGTGATCGGTGATGAATATTATGATATTTTTCCGGTATTTGATTATCAGAAAGTTCCCGGGGCAACCATTATGCAGAAGCCTGAACTGCCGGCCTCTAATCAAATTCAGAAACTGGGGTTAACCGATTTTGTGGGAGCCGTAACCGACGGAAAATACGGCGCTGCGGCTTTCGACTTTAAAAGCCCTCACGATCCGTTAATCGCACGGAAATCGTGGTTTTTCTTCGACAGTGAATATGTTTGCCTCGGCGCTGGCATTTCCTGTAAAAACAACGAATTGCCCGTGGTTACAACGGTAAATCAATGTCATTTACGGGGCGACGTTCTCCTTTCGTCAGAAAACAAAAAGTCGGTAGTTTCCAGAGGTGAAAGGCAGTTTGAAAAAGTGGACTGGGTTTTTCACGACGGGGTTGGGTATGTTTTTCCTGAACCTCAAACCATTGAACTGTTCAACAGCGAAGCCACCGGCTCGTGGTGGAACATCAGCAAACAAACCAGCACCTCGCACGACGAAGTAAAAATGGATGTGTTTAAACTTTGGCTCAGCCATGGGAAAAGGCCATCGGACGAAACATACCAGTATATGGTGGTGCCGGTAACTTCCATTGAAAAACTGGAACGAAATGAGTCGAAAAATAACATCCGCATTCTTTCCAATACTTATGATTTACAGGCTGTAATGAACACCGGCGCCGGTATTTGTCAGGCTGTTTTTTATAAAACCGGCGAACTTCAGATTTCTGAAAATCGAAAATTGGTTTGCCACAACCCGGGAATTGTGATGGTAAAAATGAAAGAAAACAATGTATCTGAAATTTCAGTAACTGATCCCAATCGTGAGTTGGGCCGGTTTCAATTATCGCTTTCAGGGAAACTGGATATATCCGGTGAAAATTTCGTGGCCGTTTGGAATGCAAAAACCAGTCAGACCGATTTGACCATCGAACTTCCGCAATCGGTTTATGCCGGGAGCAGTGTGACCATCAAACTGGATTAATCAGTAAGAACCTGTTTCGAAAATGAATTCCAAAAAAGTAAAACAAAAATAATGAGACAATCCGTTTTCTTTCTGTTTTTTATGATGATTTTCATCACAGCCAATTCGTGCGAAAGAAATGAAGATAGTGAAAACAATGCCGGTGAAATAAAAGATCATCCCCGGATTTTACTGTTAAAAGGCGAAGAGCAGCAAATCAAGGATTTGATTGCATCCGACCCGGTTTGGGATAAAATGCACCAGGCCATAATTGCTGAATGCAGTAAAATTGTGGCCAAACCACCGGTTGAGCGGGTATTAATCGGGCGCCGGTTGCTGGATAAATCGCGCGAGTGTTTGCGCCGCGTGTTTTTTCTTTCGTATGCCTGGCGGATGACCGGCAAACAGGCCTATTTTATCAGGGCAGAACAGGAAATGCTGGCGGTTGCTGCATTCAGCGACTGGAACCCTTCCCATTTTCTCGATGTAGCCGAAATGACCATGGGCATGGCCATCGGTTACGACTGGCTGTATGATGAACTTTCGGAAAGTTCCAGAAAAACAATCAGCAGCGCCATCCTGAACAAAGGGATCAACCCATCTTACAACAGCGATTACAACTGGTTTTTAACCGCCACCCACAACTGGAACCAGGTGTGCAATGCCGGGATGACCTATGGGGCGCTGGCCATTCAGGACGAATATCCCGAACTGGCCCAAAAAACCATCGACCGGGCATTCGAAACCATTCACCTCCCGATGGAAGATTACCAACCCGACGGCGCTTATCCCGAAGGTTACGGTTACTGGGGGTACGGCAGTTCGTTCAATGTGATGTTTTTAAGCGCCGTTGAAAAAGCATTCGGAACCGACCGCGGGTTAACTGCAACTCCCGGATTTTTAAAAACCGCCGGATATTTAAAACACATCCTGGCGCCATCGGGGAAATGTTTTAATTACAGCGACAGTGGTTTGGGCGGAAGCCTCAATGCAGCCATGTTCTGGTTTGCCGAAAAAGCAAATGATCCGTCGTTGCTTTGGTCGGAAAGTAAATTTCTGAAGACCGATAATTTTTCGAAATTTGCCGGCGACCGCCTTCTTCCGGCGATTATGATATGGGGGAAAAATATCCCGCTGGTACAAATTTCAGAACCTGCCGATAAAACCTGGGCAGGGCAGGGGCCCAACCCGGTGGCCATGATGCGGACTTCGTGGACCGACGAAAATGCCATTTATGTTGGATTTAAAGCCGGATCCCCTTCAGTCAACCACGGCCACATGGATATCGGTTCGTTTGTAATGGAGGCCGGCGGCATCCGCTGGGCATCCGATCCCGGGATGCAAAGTTACGAATCGCTGGAGTCAAAAGGAATGTCAATTTTCGGCCGGACACAGGACGCCCAACGCTGGACAATTTACCGCATGAACAACCATTCGCACAATGTTTTAACCGTAAACGACCAGTTGCAACAGGTTTCGGGGTATGCCAAAATTGACAAAGTATCCGAAGCCGCAGGTTTTCAGTTTGCTGTTTCCGATATTTCATCCGTTTACAACGGCCAGTTGAAAAAAGTGATGCGAGGCGTTGCGGTTAATGACGAAAAATATGTCATCGTCCGCGATGAAATTGAAACGCTCAACAAAACCACCAAAATAAAATGGGCCATGTTTACTTTTGCCACAGTGGAACTGGAGAACCAATCGGCTACCCTCACCATGGGCGATAAAAAGTTATACCTGAAAGTGAACGGACCGGCCAACCTCACCATGAAAACATGGAGTACCGCACCAACCAATGATTACGATGCTGCCAATCCGGGTACAATCGTAGTGGGATTCGAATGCGAAATCCCGGCCAATACAAAGGAAAACTTCGAAGTATTGCTGGTACCTGAAAAGAGTGTCAGCGAAGCTGCACCATTAAATAAATCGTTAAGTAACTGGTAATTTATTGAGTATGAAAAAGAACAAAATAAGGATACTGATTTTATTGATGTTCCCGGTAGTTCAACTTTTTGCACAACAGAATAATCCTCATATTCTGGTAAAACCGGAAAACAAACAGGTGGTACTGGAAAAAATTGATCAGCAGGCCTGGGCGAAAAGCATTTATAAACAAATGGTTGAAAGTGTCGGACCTTATGTCGATCGCCATCAAACCGACAGGGAATGGATTTTGAGCCGGTACCTAATGAACCGCGTTCCCGGGAATACACTACGGTTTATTCCGACAGCAACGGACAGCGTTTGGTGAAATGGGAAGGCGATGCTCCGGTTCCTACCGTCAGGGTGAATACCTATTTACGTTCCCCGATAACAGAAAAAGGGACTTCGTACCGTAAACCCACCATTGAAGAACTCGTTCCCAACGATACCGCCCGGTTGATGCACCTTTATAACCCGGAAACAGAACAAAAGGAATGGGTCGATCCGGAAGCCTATATTACTTCAATCAATGGCGATATCAACAAACTGGCCCAGGATGCTGCCATTCTTTACTGGCTTACCGGCGAAGAAAAATATGCCACTTTTGCCGCCGATATTATAGATCAGTGGGCCAGGGGAGCGTATCATCAGGAACCTATTGTCGGACCATGCCGCACGGGCTTTCTCGATATGCAAACTCTGGGCGATGCGGCTTACCGTCCGCTAATTGTAGCCTACGATTTTGTCAAACCCTTCATGCAGCAAAAAAATTATGATTTGAACTGTTATGAAACGGTTTTCGAGAAAATTGCGTCAACCCTTGCCTTCAGGGGATTCTGGAACAATAACTGGTATGCAGCCGAAAGTTCGACGATGGTATTTGCCGCATTAAGTCTCGAAAATCAGCAAAAAAAGGATTATTACCTTCAGTTTTTTCTGGAACGTGATACCATAAATGGCAGTTGCGGTCAACTGGCTTTGCCATCGACTGTTGAAAAATGGCTGACCCACGATGGGCACTGGAAAGAACCCGGAGGTTACCACAACTATCCGGTGGGAAACCTTTTGGTTTCGGCGCTGGCCCTCGAAAACAACGGGGTGGATGTCTTTTTGCGCTTTCCGGCATTGTTCCGGGCGTCGTTTGCCATGTTGAAATATTCATTTCCCAACCTTACCGTTTCGGCTTTTGGCGATACCGGTAGGGCTTCTCAGAGTGCCGAGTCGCTGGAAATAGGTTTGATTGGAGCTGTAAAGTACAATCAGCCGGAGTTACCGGAAATGCTGGCTTCGATGCAAAAATTAGTGGATGGCGGAAGATACAACCGTGAAGAATCGGGGTCAATCGGGTTACTGTGTTATCTGCCTGAAATCCCAAAAAGCAATGCTGAATTTGGGTGGCCCCGGACGGGTACGCTTGATTTTGCCCGCTATTTTCTGCAACGTAACGGAACCGACCCCAAAACCGGTTTGATGGTCGGGGTTCAGGGAGCTACATACAACCACAACCACTGCAACGGAATGGCCATGGAATTGTACGGTCTGGGCGAAGTGATGGGCATCGATGCCGGAACCGGAGCTAATTACGAACACCCGATGCACCGGAACTACTACAGCCAGTGGGCTGCCCACAACACGGTGGTGGCCGCAGGTTCGTCAAGTTCTGTTCCTTTCAGTGGCGCTGCCGGGACCAAACGTATCGGGCAAATTGAACTGGCTGCCATGGAACCCATGCCCGATGAAGAGGCCATTTCTGAATACTACTCGTTTACCGATACCCGGTATTTCGACAATTCTACCAAAACGAATCAGTTGAGAACGCTGGCCATCGTCCGCACGTCTCCTTCCAGCGGGTATTATGTTGATATTTACCGCTCGGATAATGCGGTGAGCAACGATTACGTGTATCATAACATGGGCGACAAACTGATTCTAACCGATAAAAACCGGAAAGAACTAAATACGGTTTCAACCAAATATCCGTTAACCGGAGAGGATTATCCGGGTTTCCGGTTCTATTCCGACGTGAAAAAACTGGAAAACCATACCGGAAATGTTACGGCCTTGTTTACCATCAACGAAAAAGATGCCGGAAATAAATTCATGCAGGTACTGGTTCCGGGAGAAAACAACCGGACCTACTTTACCGCATCTTCGCCCAAGGTAAAAACAGCCGGACGTCGCTACACCAACCAGCCGCAACCGGTTTTTACCATCCGCTGTGAGGAAGAAGCCTGGAAAAAACCTTTTATTGCTGTTTTTGAGCCTTTTGAAAATGGGAAATCAACGGTAAAAGAAGTGATGAAGCTGGAGAATCTGAGCAACGATAAAAACACCGCATTGAAAGTGATTAATCTGGATAATACCGAACAGGTGATTTTGCAGGGAAATGATTCTCAGGGCAGAATAGACGATAACAACATCCGATTTCAGGGATTTTTTGGAATCGTATCGTTAAAAAATGGCGACCCTGATCAAATGTATCTGGGAAAAGGAAAGGAAATCGGTTTTGGGCCGGTTTCACTGGTTGCCGAAAATGATGTTGTTTCGGCTGAAATTCGTCGTGTTGACGATCATTCGCTGGCAGTGAGTTGCAGCCAGCCCGTGAAATTTTCAGTTGAAAATGTGAACGTGAAAGAAGTTACCCTGAAGTCTGGCGGATTATCAAAAAAAATTGTGGTTGAATCTTCCGGTAATAAAGTAACGGTTCATATTCCTGCCATAAAAAATGGTATTATTACATGGTAAAAAGAGATAGCAATTTTGTATAAAAACACTACAAAGTCGCTTGTGACGCATCGGAACATTTTGATTATGAAATTTACCATTGCAGCTTGGCGTTTTTGTGTGCTAAAAATTTAAACAGATGAAACCAAAAGGATTTCACTTCATTTTTTTACCGGTTTTGATGCTGGTATCTCAACTGGTTTTCGCACAGGTTAACCCTTCTGATATCGAAAAGTCAATCGATATTAAAAATTTGAAACATCCGTACCTTTATTTTACGGAAGCTGAAAAACCAACTATGCTGCAACGCATTCAGACTGATCCGGAATCGAATGATATTTTTCGCAGGCTGGAAGCGCAGGCCCGGATGTGGCTGGCCATGCCGGTCGATAAAAATATTCCGGTTCAGGGCAAAAACACCCGCGCCGGCTGGTCGGAAGCCGACAACGACGGGAAATATGCAAAATATTACAGCATCAACCTGAATAATGCATTTTCGCTGGCATTTTTGTACCAGATGACCGGAGAACAAAAGTATGCCGACAAAGCTTTTGAATTTGCCGATGCTTTTTGCGATCTCACCACCTGGACACAGCGGGCACACGAATTTCCCATCATCTATTCGCGGATTATGCCCTGGAATGTCCCCGACGATCAGGTAAACTTTAATTTTGATCATTACAACGGCGATGCTGGTCGGATAATGGCCGCGGTTTACGACTGGCTGTACAACGGATTGAACGAGGCTCAGCGCGACCGCATCCGCGGGGCATTGCTCGAAAAAGTGGTTACCCGTGTTCGCGGCGATTACGAATTTCACTGGTGGGCAACGGCTTATCGCTGCAACTGGTGCGGGGTTTGCAACTCGGGAGTTGGATTGACCGGACTGGCGCTGCTGACCGAACATCCGCAACTTACCGATATCGTGGCCGAGTCGTACAACCGCATCAACAACATGTTTAACGAACTGGGCCTCGATGGTGGCTGGCAGGAAGGTGGCGGCTACTGGAATTACGGGGTGCACACTTCCACTTTTTTTGCCGACGCCTTAAAACGAGCTACCAAAGGCAAATACAATCTTTTTGAAAATGAAAGACTGAAAAACAATCCGGCTACTTTCCCGCTTTATATGTCACTTCCCGGTAAAAAATCCATCAATTTCGAAGATTCGGGCGGCGGTGGTTATATTGGCAATGCTCATTTAATCAATAAACTTGCCAGTGAAACAAATAACAAACAGGCTGCCTGGTACGCAAACGAATTTTTGAATAACAGAAGCGATTTATTTGATATCATCTGGCCCAAAACGGAAGTCCAACCTGAACCTCCCGCAAATTCGTCGAAACATTTCCGTACCATCGACTGGTGGGTGATGCGCAGCGATTTTAATGATCCGAACAAGGTTCTGGTGGCTGGGAAAGCAGGGATGAACGACGATCCGCATCACGGTCACCTCGATGTCGGCCAGTTTGTGGTGTACTGGCAAAATGATTATTTCATCCAGGATAAAGGAAAAAATACCGGGTACGACGAGAAGTTTTTCGATGACGCCCGCTGGGAATATCCCGAAGCTTCAAGCATTGGACATAATGTGGTTTTTGTGAACGGCGAGAAACAAATCCCCGGAAAGTTGCGCAAACAGCCATATAATTATGAAATTGGCGGGAAAGTGCTGGAGTTTACCACTTCTGAAAAACGCGATTATGTGCTGATGGACCCCACCAACGCTTATCCCAAAATAGAATTAAAGAACTGGCGCCGTCATGTGATTCTTGAAAAACCCGAAATCACGGTGGTTCTGGATGAGATAAAAGCCAATCCCGGTTCCCGCATCGAAGTGCGGTATCATCCGGGAGTTGATTTTGAAGTGAACAGCAATTTTGTGCTGCTCGAAAACAACAAGGGAAAAATGGCGCTGATTCCGGTTGCTTTGCAGGATTTCGAAATGGTAGAGGGGAAACATGCCGTTCAGTATGTGAATGCCACCAAAGATTTTTCCTGGGTTCCCTATTTTGATACCGAACTGAATGCGAAATCGGAAAAAACCACTGTAGCTGCAGTTATTCTTCCTGTATCCAATGCTGGCGAGGCGCGTTCCATCGCAGCCTCAAAACAACTGAAACAGGATCAGGCGGGCAACCTTTCGCTTTCATTCAAAAAGAAGGGAACCAGCTATTTGTTTCGGTTCAGTGCTTCAGAAGATGGGTTGCTGTTATTAAAATAAAAGAAACTCCGAAGGAGTTGAATATGAATAACCCCGGGATTTATCCCGGGGATGAAAACAAGATGAAACAAAAGGCGCATCCACCGGCTGGGATTAAAAAACCGGCCAACCATGCGCCGCAACTGGAAAGAAACATTGAAATACCAATAAATGAATCATATCTTACTGTTTTTATTTCTCTGCGGAACCCTCACCATTTATTCACAGACCCCGTCAATCCCAATCGTCATCGACGAAACCAACCAAGCCGAAAACATCATTCAAACCATTAAAATCGACAGCGTGTGGGCGGGCCACCCGGTTGGATTCTGTTTATACACACATGGACCCCGGCAGTACATTGCCTATTACAATGCTGAACGCCGAATGGTAGTAGGACAGCGAAACCTGGATGAAGACCAGTTTCAGATTCATGTTTTGCCGGCCACAGCCCGCGAAACACACGGAGGAACAAGCACTGTGGTGGGCTGGGACAGCCACAATTTTCTTACACTTGGAGTGGATCGCAATGGTTTTATCCACCTTTCCGGAAATGTGCATGTAAATCCACTGACCTATTTCAGAAGTACCAAACCCGATGATATTTCAACGCTGGAGCAGATTTTCGAAATGTTGGGTACCGAAGAAAAGCGTACTACCTATCCTCATTTTATGCTTACCCGTGAGGGAGAATTGATTTACCATTACCGCGACGGCGGAAGTGGGAACGGAAATGAAATCTATAATATTTACGATACCAAAACCAAAACCTGGAAACGCCTGCTCGATACACCGCTCAGCGACGGAAAGGGTTTGATGAACGCCTATCAGACCCAACCAACATTAATGAATGACGGCTGGTACCACATGTACTGGGTTTGGCGCGATACGCCCGATTGTTCAACCAATCACGATCTTTCGTACATGAAAAGCCCCGACCTGAAAAACTGGTTCGATGCTTTTGGAAAACCAATTCAACTTCCTGCAACGCTCGATCAGAAAACACTGATTGTTGACCCGGTTCCGGTGGAAGGCGGAATCATCAATCTGGCCGCTAAAATGGTGCTCGATAAAAAAAACAACCCGGTTTTTGTGTACCACAAATTCGACCCGGCCGGAAATACGCAGTTGTACATTGCCCAAATTGAAAATGGAAAATGGAATTATCATGGAATTACCAACTGGGATTACCGCTGGTTCTTTTCCGGAAACGGAAGCATAAACAGCGATATTCTGCTAAAAGATTTCAGAAAAAGAAATGATGGAAATTACGAAGTAGGTTACTGGCACATAAAATTTGGTGATGGAACGATTTTGCTGAACAACCGTTTTGAAAATATAGGAACTGTGCTGAAACCAAAACCGTTCGGTACCAAATTGAAAATTGAAGGAACTTTCCCGGGATTGCAAGTACAAACCAGCAACGATATTGGGAAACATGAAGAGGAAAATGTGAGGTACATTTTGAAATGGGAAACACTGGATCGCAACCGCGACAAGCCTCGTCCCGAACCCTGGCCTGGCCCCAGCCGGTTGTATTTGTATAAACTAAAAAAATAAGCTGAAATGAAACATGTTTTTTTGATTACAACTTTTCTGGCCATCCTTATTATGGTCCAATCTTGCCAAAATCAACCCGTGAAAAAGGTTGATTTAGTAAATGAAAATATCAGTTTTGCCGCAGAGCAATACAGTTTACAAACCACACAGATTGAAGAATCAGGGAAAATTCTAAACCCGAAAAGTATTATCGATGGTAAAATGAAATATATCAATCCACAGGAGTGGACATCGGGTTTTTTCCCGGGAAGTATGTGGTATTTGTACGAACTGACTGGCGATGAGAAATGGAAACCGCTTGCCACAAAATACACCGAGGCGTTGGATACCATTCAGTATTATACCGACAACCACGACGTAGGTTTTATGATCTTTTGCAGTTTCGGAAATGCCCTTCGGTTAACCGGGAATGAAGCATACAAAAGTGTGATTATCAATACAGCCAAATCGCTATCAACCCGTTACAGGCCTGGGGCCGGCATCATCCAGTCGTGGAATGCCAATCAATCGAAAGACTGGATTTGCCCTGTCATCATCGACAATATGATGAACCTGGAACTCATGTTCGAAGCAACCAAATTATCGGGCGACTCTTCGTTTTACAAAATTGCCGTATCCCATGCCGACAACACCATTAAAAATCACTATCGCCCCGATTACAGTACCTGGCATGTTGTGGATTACGATCCTGAAACCGGGGCAATTCGTCACAAGAATACCGCGCAGGGATTCTCTGACGAAAGCGCCTGGGCGCGAGGACAATCGTGGGGAGTTTACGGATTTACCCTTTGCTACCGCGAAACCGGCGACCGGAAATACCTCGAGCAGGCCGAAAAAGCTTTTGAGTTTCTGGCCAACCATCCGAATATGCCTGCCGATGGCGTTCCTTACTGGGATTACAATGCGCCCAATATTCCGAATGAAAAACGCGATGCTGCATCTGCTTCCATTTTGGCTTCCGCCTTGTATGAAATGTCAACCTACGACAACAGCGAATATTACAAAGGGTGGGCCGATAAAATTGTAGAGAGTTTGGCTAGCTCCGAGTATCGGGCCAACTTGGGCGAAAACGGCAATTTTATACTGAAACATTCGGTGGGCAGTATTCCTCACAATTCCGAAGTCGACGTTCCGCTCAACTATGCCGATTATTATTTTCTGGAAGCATTGAAAAGAAAAAGAGATTTGGAGAAGTAACGGGTTGCGAATGTGAAAGTTACCACTACAACTCAGGGCATATAAGAACGAAAAAAAACGATGAATGACATGTCATTGATTATGAATACACACGAGGTGAGTTTTAGTAAAATTTGCTTTGTGTCTTAGTGTCTTTGCGTGCAAAATAAATAAAACGATGAAACTGAAAATCATTTTTTTAACGCTTTCTTTTCTGATATCATCAGAAATTATTTCTGCCCAAAACTGGCAGCAAATCCAATCGGTGGAAGAGGTATGCAAAGCATATCCAAAGGAGATGAACTACATTTTCGAAAACCTGAACATGGATTATCCGGGTTTGGAGAAAGTCAGCAGTGCATGGAAAAAGGGAAATCTGGAAGAAGCCTGTAAAAATCTTCTCGAATATTATGAATCAGGAAATTCAGCGCAGCATTTAAGAAAGGTACAGCCCGAAAGATCATCAAAAACGGTTGCGGAAGCCGATACCATTTTGAATAATGTTTTTGTGATTCAAAATGTGAGGGGGCAGTTGCCTTACCTCGCCGATGGCCATCGCGACTGGCACTACAAGGGCCCGAACAACGACCGGGAGTGGGCCTGGTTATCGAACCGGCACAGCCAAATCCAACAGGTTTTTTTAACCTATCTTGAAACCGGCAACCCAAAGTATGCACAATACATTGATTCGTTTTTAAGGTATTTTATCATCAAAAGCATGCCGTATCCGGGAGTGAAAAGCAGTAATTCGGTAT
>CAZHKI010000022.1:0-15873 GCA_964533365.1 uncultured Maribellus sp.
TAAATACAAGATGGCCATCATCAGCAAAGCATTGGTTCCCGATGTAGCGCTGATTGACCCGTTTATATTGCAGACAATGGATGACTACCTGACTGCCTGTACCGGGATGGATGCGCTGAGCCATGCGTTCGAAGCATACGTTTCGAATGCCAATTCTGCCTTTACCGATTTGTTTGCCCTGGAAGCCATCCGGCTGCTCCACGAAAACCTGGTACTGAGTATCAATGAGCCATACAATATTCAGGCCCGTGGAAAAACCATGCTGGCCAGTTTATACGCCGGATTGGCCTTTTCAAATGCCAGCCTGGGGTGTGTACACTCGCTTGCTCACAGTTTGGGAGGTTATCTGGATTTGCCCCATGGCGAATGCAATGCCATATTATTGCCCCATGTGGTCGATTATAATTTTGATTCGGCTGCCGGCAGGTACAAAAAAATTGCCGAAACCATTGGAATACCGGTAGCGGGATTCACTTTGCAACAAATTCGGCAAAAGTTAATTGATTACCTGATCGCTTTTAAAACAAGAACGAATATTGTTTCCACCCTGAAGGATAAAGGGGTAACCCCCGATATAACCCTGGCATTGGCGCAAAAAGCCATAAACGATCCGTGTAATGCAACCAATCCAAGAGAACCCAGTGTAAGCGATTTGAAAGTTATTTGTAACGAAGCCTTGTAAGATTATGAAAAATGATTGGAAAGATCAGCGGGACCAGATCATCGGATTAGGCGAAAATTCTTTCAAAAAAAGTTATTACCCCGAACTGCAATTGAAAATCTCGGAACTCGAAGCCGCGTACACCAATTTTCAAACGATTTTTAATACCATCAACGACAGTATTGTTATTCACGATGAAAAAGGGAATATCATCGTGATGAACTCTCAATCACAAAAGTTATTCAATATTTCCCCAAAAGAAAAGCTTACCATCTTCGACTTGTCGTCGAAAAAGATGGATGCCGGTGCGTTATGCCGAATTTTGGAAAATGTATTAAATGGAAATCCGGCCATCATTGATTGGGTTATAGCCCCGGTTGGAACCGAAACCGAACTGAATGTGCAGATATCCATCAGCAGCACCATTTGGTACGGTAGAAAAGTGCTGGTTTCTGCTATCCGCGATTTTTCTGAACGGATAAAATTTGAAAAGGAATTAATTGCAGCCAAGGAAAAAGCAGAAGACAGCGACCGGTTAAAAACAGCCTTTTTACAAAACATGTCACACGAAATCCGTACGCCTTTGAATGCCATTTGTGGTTTTGCCGGATTGTTGAATGAATCCCTCCCGGATGACACCCTAAATTCATACATTCAGATTATTCAAAACAGCAGCAATCAGTTGCTTTCTATTGTGACCGACATTCTGACCATCTCGTCGCTTGAAACCAGACAGGAAAAAGTCAATATTCACAATTCTTCAGTCAACCTTCTCATTACCCAATTGTATTCTATTTTCAGCCAACAGGCTACCAAACAAAATATTTCCTTTTCTTATCACCTGTCGTTGCCCGACGAACAGTCAGAAATTTATACCGATAGTACAAAATTGACCCAGGTACTTACCAATCTTTTGTCCAATGCGCTGAAATTTACTCACAAAGGCTCAATTGAATTGGGTTATGAGCTTGTTCCGGATGAAAAAGCCCCGGTTTTGCTGTTTTTTGTAAAAGACAGCGGGATTGGGATTGCCAAAGAATTTCATGATACAATATTCGAACGCTTCAGGCAGGCCGATTTGACCATCAGCCAGTATTACGGCGGCACCGGTTTAGGATTAGCCATATCAAAAGCTTTTGTTGAATTGCTGGGTGGAAAAATCTGGCTCGACTCTGAACCGGGGAGAGGTTCGACATTCTATTTCTCAATTCCCTACATGCCTGTTGAACAGGTGGATGTTCCTGAAAATCAACCTTTGCTGTTGCAAAAAAACATTACTGTTTTGGTGGCTGAAGACGAAGATTTAAATTATTTGCTTCTCGAAATCCTGCTGAAAAAATTCGACTTTAAGATTTTACATGCAAAAAACGGAAAAGAAGCTGTTGATTTTTGTAAAAGTAGCCTGGATGTAAAATTGGTTTTAATGGATATTAAAATGCCGGTTATGGATGGTTATACCGCAGCAAGACATATTAAGGAATTTCGTCCCAACCTGCCTCTTATAGCCCAAACTGCCTACGTTCTGGAAAATGAAATACAAAAATTCAGTGGGATTTTTGACGGGTACCTGCCTAAGCCCATTAAAAAGGAAGGTTTGGCAGTTATTGTTGGTAGATGGCTGTAATCCAAATAATTGTATTTTACTGTGTACTATTATTCTGCATGGTCTTTTTTCAATCCAAATTTTGTTTCTGCGAACCGAAGGATGAATGTTGCTGTTTTGTCGATTCCGAGAGTTGATGAGTTGATACTTAAATGATATGAAGCGGCATTCCCCCAGTTTTTATTGCTGTAGTAGTTATAATATTCTGCCCTTATTTTATCTGTTTTTTCAATCAGTTCTCTGGCTTTATTTTCGGGGAGTTGTTGAATTTTGGCAATCCGCTGAATGCGATCGTCCATATTGGCTGTGATGAACACATTTAGTCCGTTGGGATAATCCTGAAGGACATAATCGGCACAACGCCCTACAAACAGGCATGATTCCTTCTCTGCCAGATTGCGGATCACATCGCTTTGTATTTGAAACAGTGATTCGTTGCTCAGGAAGTATCCTGAATAGACCTCGTCGATCAAAGAACTGCGCAACCCAAACAAACCACCGAAAATACTGTAGCTGGTTTTTTCATCGGCTTTTTCAAAAAATTCCTTTCCTAATCCGCTTTCCTGCGATGCAATGCGGATGAGTTCCTTGTCGTAAAAGGCAATATCCAGCCGGTTGGCCAGCTTTTCCCCGATTTCACGGCCTCCGCTTCCCAATTGCCGCCCGATGGTGATATAAAATTTTTCTTTCATAACCGAATGGTTCTTTTCGATTTAAATTTACACTTTCGCAGTTGATTTCCGGTAATGCCCCACCAGTAATCCGGCAGCAATCAGGCTCGACAAGAAATCGGAAGCCGGGAGGCTGTACCATACACCCCTCACTCCAAAAAAATGTGGTAAAACCAACAGGCAGGGTAACAGAAAAATGACCTGCCGCGACAACGACATGAAAATTGCTTTATGAGCCATGCCTAAACTTTGAAAAAAGTTGGAAGTAACCATTTGAAATCCAACAATCGGGAAGAAAATAAAAATAATCCGTAATCCGGGCACCACAATTTCTATTAATTCTTTGTCGCGGGTAAAAACGGAAGCCACGGTGTGAGGAAAGAACTCGCTGATAAACGCACCTGTAAACATAACGACAGTAGCCAGTATAATGGTATATTTCAGTACCTTATTTACCCGTTCGGTTTGACGGGCTCCGTAGTTGAACCCAGCAATGGGTTGCATTCCCTGGTTCAGCCCCATCACGATCATCACGAAAAGAAATCCTACCCGGTTAATAATCCCGTAAGCACCAACGGCCAAATCGCCGCCATGTTCAATCAGGCTGTGGTTAATTACGATAACAATCACACATGCGGCGGCGTTCATCAGAAAAGGCGCCATCCCAATCGACAGCGAATCAATTACAATCCGTCGTTTTAACCGGAATGTTCCCTTTTGTAAATGAATGAAATTGTTTTTATTACTGAAAAACCTGATTTGCCAAATCAACATCGATGTTTGGGCAATAACCGTGGCAAAGGCAGCTCCCCTGATCCCCCAGCCGAAACCATATATAAACAGCGGGGTTAAAATGATATTGATGATTACTGAGAAAATGGTGGTGAACATCGAGTTTTGCGGATGCCCCGTGGCACGCAGCAATGCATTTAACCCGAGATACATGTGGGTAACAACGTTTCCTGCCGAGATAATCACCATATAATCGCGGGCATATCCGATGGTCTCGGGGCTGGCTCCAAAAAAATACAGAATCGGGTTGAGAAACGTAAGGATGATGACCGAATAGGTTAACCCGATAATCAGGTTTAAAGTAAATACATTCCCCAAAATGTGGTTGGCAGTGGTATAGTCTTTTTGTCCCAGCCTCAACGACATAAGCGTGGAAGCGCCCACCCCGACCAGTGAACCAAAAGCAGCGGCAAGATTCATCAACGGAAAAGTTATGGCCAGTCCCGAAATGGCCAGCGCACCAACTCCCTGCCCGATAAAAACACTGTCGGTAATGTTGTAAAGCGATGCGGCGGTCATGGCAATAACCGATGGTATTGCGTATTGCGTAAGCAAACGCCACACATTCTCAGTCCCTAACGCAACGGTCGATTTTTGCTGTCCCATTAATTTTTTCATTTTAATTCAAGCCGAAACCCGCCGGTGAAGATTTATTATAATGATCACATGTTGTTGAAAAGTTAGTCGAACAAACTGGCTGGTCATACAAAATTAGTATAGTTTCAGGAATGCATGAAAATTAGGGGAGGTAAATGGATGAAAAAGGCCATTTGTTAATACTTTCTTTGAATAAGTAATGATTAAAAGCGAAGAAAGCGACGCAGTTTCCCGGTTCAGGACAGAGGCTGGATGATGATTCAGAAATACCAAAAACTGCTGTTTTTTAATGAACCTGAATGAAACTATTTCGCAAAAATTTCGACAGGAAATTAGACGGTTCGGTTATCTTTACAAAAAATTATAAATAGTATGATCCGCTTCTTCGAAAACTATCCTTTAAAACCTTACAATACTTTTGGCATTGAAGCCGTTGCCAGTAAATTTTTTGAGTTTACCGAACCCGACGATTTGAATATTTTCATGCATTCACATCCTGAATGGAAAGACGATAAAAGGCTGATCATTGGGGAGGGCAGTAATATTCTTTTCCTGAACGATTTCGACGGGCTGGTAATTCATCCCAATATTCCGGGAATATTCCAGGTAGGTGAAGACCGGCAAAATGTCTGGCTCGAAGCGGGCGCAGGCGAAGTGTGGGATGAATTTGTAAAATATTGCGTGGATATGCAACTCGGCGGCGTTGAAAACCTTTCGCTGATTCCGGGAAAGGTTGGCGCGGCCCCGGTGCAAAACATTGGCGCCTATGGACAAGAAGTGGGCAATGTAATTGAAACCGTGAAAGGATTCGATTTCACCGACCTGAAAATGGTGGAATACCCTGTACACGAATGTGGTTTTTCCTATCGGAACAGTATTTTTAAGAGCCAGCTCAAAAACCGGTTTGTCATCACTTCGGTTGTTTTCAGGTTAAGTAAATTTCCCGAGTTCCGTCTGGATTACCGGCAACTGGAGCAAAAAGTAAATGAAAAGGGAGGTGTTAATCTCGAGAATATCAAGCAGGCCGTTAACGAAATCCGTTCGGCAAAACTCCCCGATGTAAAAGAATTAGGTAGTGCAGGCAGTTTTTTTAAGAATCCGGAAGTAAAAAAGGAATTTGCCGAAAAAATAGAAACCCTTTTTGGTGAAATGCCGGTTTACCAGGCATCTGAAGGAATGGTGAAGCTGGCTGCCGGCTGGCTGGTTGAAAAAGCCGGGTGGAAAGGTTTTCGTGACGGCGACGCCGGCGTACACGATAAACAGGCGCTGGTGCTGGTAAACTACGGGAAAGCCACAGGAAAAGAAATTTTCGACCTCTCTGAAAAAATCAGGTTTTCGGTTTTGGAAAAATTTGGCATCGATCTCGAACGGGAGGTCAATTGCGTGTAGTCCCGGTTTTTATTGCCATATTTTGTTGGCATCAAGTGCCGCCCTGTATTTTGCCGCGTTAATGTTGTGTTGTTCCAGCGTGGTGGCAAAATTGTGATAACCCGAAAAATCTTCTTTCGCGCACATATAAATGTACGAATGCCGTTCGTAATTCAGTACTGCGTCAATAGCTGCCGTTTCGGGAAAAAGAATCGGTCCTGGGGGCAGCCCGGCATATTTGTAGGTATTGTATGGCGACTCAATCTCAAGATGCGAATTCAGAATACGCCGAAGTGAAAAATCGCCCACTGCATATTTTACTGTGGGATCGGCTTGTAAAAGCTGGCCGCGTTTTAACCGGTTGATATACAATCCTGCAATTTTGCCAAGTTCTTCATTTTTTGATGTCTCCGACTGCACCACCGAAGCCAGGATGATGACTTCCACCGGGGTAAGGTTGATTTCTTCGGCCTTTTTCCGACGTTTTTCGTTCCAGAACCGATCGTATTCGGCTTTCATCCGGCCGGCAAACTCTTCGGCCGAGGTGGTCCAGTAAAATTCGTAGGTGTTTGGGATGAACATAGCCCGGAACGTTTCGGGAGTAAATCCGTATTCCTCAATTTTCTTCTGGTCGTAAAATAAAGCCAGAATCGACAGCGAGTCGGCTTCGATATATTTACTCACTTTTCCAGCCAAATCTTCCTTGAATTTTACGTTGCTGAACGTTACATCAACCGGATCCTGCAAACCGGCCCGCAGCATGTTCACCAATTCGTTGGTGGTCAATCCTTTTTTGAAAAAGTAACGGCCGGGTTTTACAGCGTCGGGATAATTTTTCTTCTTCGAAACCCACTGAAACGCTTTATAGTTCGTTAAAACGTCGTTCAGTTTCAGGCTGTCGGCTACCTGGTCGTACGTTGCATTTTCGCGGATAATCAGCACATAATCCGTTTTTACATTTTCCCTGAATACATACTGGTAGAGCTGGTAAGCCCGTACTCCGGCCACAATTAACGCTGCTGAAAAAAAGAAAATAATATATTTCCCTATTCGAGGAAAAAGGAGCAACTTACTTTTTTGATCGATGGACATACGCAACTTTTTTTGATAAAACCCTTATATTCCAAAAGTTCAAAGATAAAACAAATTTTAAAAACACTTTACCACCGGCTTACCCTCGTTAATCCTGTTTAAAATTGAATGGTTTTGAAACGGTTTCCATGCCGGGTTCGGTTTAAAATCGTTACTTTCGCTTCAGGTTAATTCAGAATAAAATTTGACATTATGCAACAGGTAAATCTTGCTGAAAATATCTGGTTTTTGGGGTTCAACGATCGCCGCACCCATTTGTTCGAAAACATCTGGCCCATTCCGCATGGGATTTCCTATAATTCTTACCTGATTGTCGATGACAAAATTGCGCTCATTGATACAGTTGAGCGTTCGTTTATCGATGAGTACCTCGACAATATTGAGGATATTATCGGTGACCGGCCCATCGATTACCTGGTGATTAACCACATGGAGCCCGACCACTCGGGCGCACTGAAAGCTATTGTTCAAAAATATCCCGGTATTACGCTGGTGGGGAACAAAAAAACTTTCGGGTTCGTTGAAAGTTATTACATGAAACCTGAAAAAGTACTGGAAGTTTACGACGGTCATGTGTTGGAACTCGGAAAACACCGGTTGCAGTTTCAACTCATTCCGATGGTACACTGGCCCGAAACCATGGTTACCTTTGAAGAAACCAACAAAATTCTTTTTGCCGGCGATGCGTTTGGCAGTTACGGAACCCTCGACGGCGGCATTTTCGACGACGAAATCAACCTCGATTTTTACGAAACTGAAGTGATGCGCTATTTTACCAACATTGTTGGAAAATATTGCCCGCATACACAGCGAGCCATTCAGAAGCTGGCGCCCCTCGATATAAAAATGATTGCGGCAACCCACGGCCCGGTTTGGCGCACCGACCTCAACTGGGTGCTCACCCGTTACAACAAATGGAGTTCGTACGATCTGGAAAACGGCGTGATTATCGTTTACGGTTCGATGTACGGGAATACACAAAAAATGGCCGAAATCATTGCCCGGCAGTTAGCCGAACGCGGCATAAAAAATATTCGCGTTTACGATGCTTCAAAAACCCATTCGTCCTACATTATCAACGACATATTTAAGTACAAGGGATTTATTGTGGGAAGTCCGGCTTACAACAACGCCATGTTCCCCAACGTAGAAATCCTGCTTTCCACCATTGAACATATGGCGCCGAAAAACCATTACCTCGGTATTTTTGGCAACTACTCGTGGAATGGTGGCGGCGTGAAAAACCTGAAAACTTTCGCGGAAAACATTAAATGGGAAATGGTTTACGAACCAGTTGAAGAAAAAGGCGCCATAAAACCTTCCAGCCGGGAAGAGCTGGTTAAGCTGGCCAATGCCATGGCCGACAAGCTGCTGGCAGAATAATTTTTTATCTTATCTTTTTGAAAAAATCAGTACACGCCTGGAACTGTACCTGGTGCGGGGATGATGTTTTTTGGAGTTTCAGGAAATATACAGCGTCGCTTTCTCTCTGAAAATCTGTGCTTCGTCGCATAAGGATGCCGGGAAGATTCCGTTTCCGGCTTATTCAAATTTTCCTCCTGTTTTTTATTTGAAAAAAGTTTGGCTTTCTAAAACATTGATATTTAGTGTGTTTTTCGTAAATTGTAATATCATTAAATCAAGCCAAAATGGAAAATTCGAAAAAAAAACCATCGCCACCCGATCCAACCTGGGAATGGCAAAACAAATTGTTGCCATGGTTTATTGTACTTCCCACCGTTTTAATTACCCTGTTCATCATTTTAGCCACACGGCAGGTCACTCAGATTAACAAAAGGATGCAAATTACGCAGGACACGACTTTCGTTCAACAAATGATGGCTAAAACCGATGCCCGGTTTGCAAGCGATTTGGACTATTACAAATGGATTGCCCTGGTGAAACTGGAACAGGAAAGTTTCTACCGGCGTTATAATCAGGCCGAATTGCTGCTGATGTCGCGGATATTTACCAAGTACCTGGGTTTTTTTACCGGGATGATCCTCGCCATTGTCGGGGCGGTTTTTATTATCGGGCGAATCAGGGAAGATACGACCAACATTGAAGGAACGGTTGCGGAGAAAGCCCGGTTTAAACTGGTAACCTCTTCGCCGGGAATCATTTTTGGATTGCTGGGTACTGCGCTGATGATGACCACCATCCTGCATCACCGCGATATCGAAGTGCGGGATAACGCCCTCTACCTGAAACCCGTTTACGAAATCCGGTTCCCTGACCTGGATTCCTCTTCGAAAGGGGATTCAATTCCAATCTTACCAGGCGAACTGGATTTTTTACTGAATAAAAAATAAAAAAACTATGAAAAAGCTGATTCCTGTTTTGTTCATACTTTTGATTATCCCCGGGCAGGTATCTTTTGGTCAGGTGGCATACAATTATGACCATCTGAAAGAACTATATAACCAGGGAAAATACAGAGAGGTTTACGAACAGGCTGTCATCATCAGAAAACAGCAGTACGGGAAAAACTGGAAAACTGATTATTTTATTTCGAAAGCACTTTGTGCTGCGAACAGTAAAAACCTGGGACTACGCGCATTCGATTACACATTGACCGCCTACAAAAGGGATTTGAACAACCGGCAGTTTGAATTTCTGCTCAGCGAACGCGACAAGTGCTCGTTGTCGCAGCCGGCAAAAAATCAATTTAGCGGATTTGCCAGTTTAAATATTAGTATAATCGATAATGAATCGTCGGGAGTAAAAGGGAAAATGGGGTACATTGTGAACTGCAAAACCGTCCCGCACACTTTCTCCGTTGATTCGGCTTTCGATTACCAAAGCCTGAACCGCCGGATTTTTCCTGTCGGAGATGTGCAAAGTGCAGTCGGCTATTACCGTAATTTTTTGGGAAGTGGTTACACTTTAACTCCCCGCGGGCGTTTCCTGTTCATTACTCCTTCGTCCACCGCGGCAACCGATGCTGTATTTAACCGTATTGCCGGCACCCTCGAACAGGCTTACCATTTTTACGCCAGTTATTTTGGATTGCGCGAACCGGAAAATCTCGTTACCGTTTACCTGATGAACAACCGCTACAACCTGCGCCGCGTAGCCAAAAAAACGCACGGGTTGACGATTCCCGAAAGCAACATCGGATACTCTTGCCTGGCCGACCTCAGCCTGCTGGGAACTTCAACTACCGAAAGCCTCGGAACCATTGTTCATGAATTGTTCCACCTGATGGTCCGCACCGATGTGGGCGACATTCCCACCTGGCTCGACGAAGCTGTAGCCTGCCTGTACGAAACTTCGAAATGGAAAGACAACCTCCTGAAAGGCGACATCCGCCAGTGGAGGACAGAGTTGATGCACAACCTGGTTGTTCCCCGGCTCAACGGACTGTTTACCACCCGTTTTAACGAATTTACCTCGCACGGAGAGGCGCTGAATACCGACCGGTTTACCTTTCACGAAAGCAATAACAACTGCGAAATTGCACTGAATTATGCCCTTGTTAAACATTTTGCCATTTATTTGCAGGAAACAGGGATGTTGCAACCTGTTGTTGCCGGTTTTAAAAACCGCGAAAATGTTATGGTTGACACGCTCGGCATCGACAAAACGGACAAACAAATACTTGAGAAAGTGTATAACAAGCCTTTTGTTGAAATTCAAGCTGATTTTGATAATTGGCTGAGTCAAAATTACCCGTTAACAACCAACCGATCTTCAGCTAAAGCACTTGATTTTGTTCGGTATGCCGAAGTTTGCTCTTGTTATTCCCTGAATTCAGTCAGGGAAGAGTTGATGCAAAAGCTTTCAGGTTCCAATGTACAGCTAACCGATGAGCAGATTAAGGAAATAAACCAGTACATTATGGAAGCCCGGTTTTGTTGTACCCACTGACGTCCGGCGAAACGGTTGTCCTGTAATTCATCCGCGAGATTTGGTTTTTATCATTTCTTTTTTGATTTCCCCTGAAAACATTGCGTTTCGAAACTGATTTCTTTCTACTTTTAGGGTCAGAATCATAAAATCAAATAAAAATATCATGAATTTTTCAAGACGAAATTTTTTGGCTCATTCGGCTGCCGGGGCAGCAGCGCTGGCAAGTATCCCGGCCATTGTTTCATCGTGTGTGGCGCCCGCAAAAAAGGAAGAAACTTCAGAGAAATACACCCTTTTCGGAAACGGCAACACCGTTCTTTTTCAGGGCGACTCGATTACCGATGCCGGCCGCGAGAAAGAACAGGAACTGCCCAACAACTCCCGTTCGTTTGGGTCAGGATATGCTTTTTTGGCTGCTTCAGCTTTATTGAACGCCCTGCCAGAAAAACAACTGACCATTTACAACCGGGGCATCAGCGGAAATAAAGTTTACCAACTGGCTGAACGCTGGCAAAAAGACTGCCTCGATCTGAAACCAGATGTACTGAGTATTTTAATCGGGGTGAACGATTACTGGCACATGCGAAACGGAAACTACGACGGAACACTGGAAGTGTATGAAAACGATTATCGTGCGTTGCTGCAGCTAACAAAAGAGAAACTGCCCCAGGTGAAGCTGGTGATTTGTCAGCCTTTTGCTGTGACCAATACTTCGGCGGTTGACGAAACGTGGGTGGAACCGATAAAAGGATACCAGGCGGTGGCCAAAAAATTAGCCGGTGAATTCGATACACTGTGGGTGCCTTTTCAGGAAGTTTTTGATGAGGCCGTAAAACATGCACCTGCTACTTACTGGACCGGCGACGGCGTCCATCCGGCTATGCCCGGCGCCCAACTGATGGCAGAGGCGTGGTTACGGGTTGTTGAGTAGGTGTTTAATTACTGAAATATAGTACGATTTTTGACCACACTTCCTGAAAAGGAAAGTGGGTGAGGCGATTTTTAATCGCCTAAATAAAAAACGCGAATACAATTCGCGTCACCCGAGACCCAAAAAAGGCGTTCCAAAACCGGAACGCCTTTTTCTGAATTTATTTTTGCAAAACTAAGAGAGCATTGCTTTCACCTGGATATACACGTTTTGTCCGTTGAAACCCAGTTTTTCGTCTAAAACGGTGTAGGGAGCTGAGAACCCAAATGATTCGAGGCCCCATATTTTTCCGTTTTCGCCAACCAGTCCGGCCAGTGTAACCGGCAAACCGGCTGTCATACCAAAACGTGGAATTCCAACCGGAAGTACGCTGTCCTGGTATTCTTTAGGCTGATTACGGAAAACGCCTTCCGAAGGAGCAGAAACAATTTGTGATTTTATTCCGTCGGCGGCAAGCAGGGCTGCTCCTTCAACCAGTGTGGCTACTTCCGAGCCACTGGCTACCAGCACCACATCGGGAGTTCCTTCCGGTTTCGAAACAATATATGCACCTTTTTTCGACTGAAGCGCCGATTCGTAGGCATTTCCGTTCACCGGCAGGTTTTTGATGTTTTGGCGCGATAATATCAGCGCGGTTGGCGTATCGGTGTTTTCCAGCGCCATTTTCCATGCTGCGGTGGTTTCGTTGGCATCGGCCGGGCGGATAACCAGCATGCTGTTTTGTCCGTGATGGTTTTTCAGTTTTTCCATCAGGCGGATTTGGGCTTCCTGTTCCACTGGCTGGTGGGTTGGCCCGTCTTCGCCCACACGGAAAGCATCGTGGGTCCAGACGTATTTTACCGGAAGTTGCATCAGCGCCGAAAGTCGTACGGCAGGTTTCATGTAATCGCTGAAAACAAAGAATGTCCCGCAAACCGGGATTACACCGCCGTGCAGCGCCATCCCGTTGGCCACGCAGGCCATGGTGAGCTCGCTAACGCCAGCCTGCAGGAACGATCCGCTGAAATCGCCTTTGGTAAAGGCTTTGGTTTTTTTCAGGAACCCATCGGTTTTGTCGGAGTTCGAAAGATCGGCCGAAGCAACAATCATATTTTCAATTTTCCCGGCGAAAGCAGCCAGAACGGTGCTGGAGGCAGCCCTCGAAGCTGAATTGGCTTTTTGTTCCACCGCTGCAAAATCGAAAGCGGGCGCTTCTTTCGAGAAGAATTTTTTCAGTTTTTCAGCCAGTTCCGGGTTGGCAGCTTCCCATGCAGCCTGTTCAGCTTTTTTGGCAGCCGCGGCTTTGATGAGTTCAGCTTTTCGTTTTTCGTAAAGCGCTTTTACATCATCAAAAATTACGAACGGATTTTCCGGATTTCCACCGAGGTTGGCGATGGATTTGGCAAACGAAGCGCCGGCTTCACCCAGTGGCATCCCGTGGGTGGCACATTTGCGTTCGTAATTTTCGCCGGTTTCAGTCACTGCCCCTTTCCCCATAATGGTTTTCCCAATGATGAGGGTTGGTTTTTCAGTTTCGGCGTGGGCTTTTTTCAAAGCTTCCCTGATTTGAACGGGATTGTTCCCATCAATGGTCATCACATTCCAGCCCCAGGCTTCATATTTTTTTGCCGTGTCTTCGGATGTTACTTCATGGGTTGTAGTGGATAGCTGGATGTCGTTCGAGTCGTAGAACATGATGAGGTTGTTCAGCCCTAAGTGCCCGGCCAAACGTCCGGCGCCCTGCGATACTTCTTCCTGTACGCCGCCGTCGGAGATAAACGCGTAGGTTTTGTGCGCCATCCAGTTTCCGAATTTTTGTGCCAGGAAACGTTCGGCAATGGCAGCGCCAACAGCCATGGTATGTCCCTGCCCAAGCGGGCCTGATGTATTTTCAACACCGCGTTGAACGTCAACTTCGGGGTGACCGGGTGTAACGCTTCCCCACTGGCGGAAATTTTGAAGATCTTCCATGCTGTAAAAACCGGCCAACGAAAGTACGCCGTACAGCATGGGCGACATGTGCCCCGGATCGAGGAAAAAGCGATCGCGGTTTATCCACGTCATATCCGACGGGTCGTAGTTCAGAAATTCAGTATATAAAATATTCACAAAATCAGAACCGCCCATGGCGCCGCCGGGATGACCCGATTTTGCTTTTTCCACCATTGCCGCAGCCAAAATCCGGATGTTGTCGGCTGCTTTTGTTTCAATACTTTTACTCATGATTATTTTTATTTCTAATAAATTCTTGACTGTTCAGGAAGGTTCAAAAATAATTAAAAAAGAGGAACTCCCCGGAATTCCTCTTTCAAAAGTTAAATATTTTTCTTCAGGCATGAATGGTACGGACCATAAAAACGCCTTCGATGGATCGAAGTTTGGCCTCAACTGTTTCGTTGATGGATGATTTGGCAACATCGATGATATTATAGGCGATATCGTCGCGTTTGCGGTTTAACATGCTGTCGATGTTGATGCCTTCCGAGGCCAGGACACTGGAAATCTGGCTGACCATATTCGGGATGTTTTTGTTGGCAATAACAATCCGGCAACCTCCGTGCCTTTCCATATTGGCAGTGGGGAAGTTAACCGAATTCAGGATATTTCCGTTTTCAAGGAAATCTTTCACCTGTTCCACGGCCATGATGGCGCAGTTGGTTTCCGATTCCTTGGTGGAAGCCCCGAGGTGCGGGATGGCAATTACATTATCCATTTTCAGGATTTCCTCATCGGGAAAATCGGTGACATACCGGGCTACTTTTACTGAAACGATGGCCTGTTTCATTGCTTCCATGTCAACGAGCCCGCCCCTGGCAAAGTTCATAATGCGCACCCCGTTTTTCATCATGCTGAATTTTTCCTTGTTGATGTATCCTTTCGTATCGGGAGTGAGCGGGATATTCAGGGTAACATAATCGGCTTGAGCCAGCAGCGGATGAATTCCTTCCACCCAGGTTACTTCGCGGCTGAGTTCAAGGGCATGTTTTACCGACATATAGGGATCGTAGCCTATCACTTTCATACCCAGGGCCTGTGCTGCATTGGCCACCAAAACGCCGATGGCGCCCAGTCCAATTACGGCCAGGGTTTTCCCTTTGATTTCCTGCCCGGCAAAATTGTTTTTGCCTTGTTCAATCAGTGCCGGTACCTGGTCACCCTGCCCGATGAGTGTTTTTGCCCATGAAATGGATTCGGCAATATCGCGCGAAGCCAGTAATAATCCGGCAATTACCAGTTCTTTTACGCCGTTTGCATTGGCTCCGGGCGTGTTAAAAACAACAATACCTTTTTCGGTACATTTCTCGATCGGGATGTTGTTTACACCGGCACCAGCCCTGGCAACTGCTTTCAGCGATGCCGGAAGTTCCATGTCGTGCATTTTAAAACTGCGTAAAACGATTGCATCGGGATTGGGCAGCTCGCTCGCGATTTCATATTGGTTTAAAGGGAGAAGGCTTAAGCCTTCGTGATCAATTTTGTTTAACGTTTGTATTTTAAACATCGGGTTGTTTTTAAGTTGTTTGTTCTGTAACTGAATTGTGACAAATATCAGTATTTTATTAAAAAATCCAAACTTCAGTGGTTTTAATATTTACAAAATGAAATTTGTATTAATAGTTTTGTTGCATTTCAATTATTGCATCAACTGTTAAACCAATTGACAGATTAATCATATCCGGATACTTCAGTGTTGCTTATCCGGGTTTGGCATGGAAAATTGCCACTGAATGGAAATACCAATCAGGCAATGATATATTTTGCAATCGATATTCAACTTATGAAATTATTCTGCCCTCTTAATGCCGGTTATTGGCGCGTCTCCATGATAGGAAGAACCGATCCCTTTAAATTTGTTGTTTTCGACCGTTACTGAAATTTTAATTACATCAGAATCGGTTTGAAGTTCAAGGTAAAGAATATTATCGGGTTTGAATTCGATTTTGGACAGGGGCAGGGTGTAGCCATCGCTGGTGGCTATCTGTCCGGTGATTTTCCCATCATTCTGGGCAAAGGTTATTACGCCTTTCATCACATCTGAGCCTGTGTCAACGGTATAGTCCCAGTTTCCTACTATCTGGTTTTCCGTGAGCTGTGAAAAAACAGGAAATGACAGGGTTAAAACAATAAAAAGAATAAACAGCTTTTTCATCGCAGAATTGTTTAATTTGGTTAGACTTTCAAAGTCATAAAAATAATCATCTTCTTACCAAATATATCACCTATTGTATGTAGTAGTGAGTTAGCAGATAAGGCTAACCAAATAGATAATACAAATATTGGTATTTCTACCATTGTTATAAATATCTTCATTGTAAATTTAAAGAAT
>CAZHKI010000023.1:0-4825 GCA_964533365.1 uncultured Maribellus sp.
CGGGGCTGTCAGGTTTCGCACCGACGACATGTAGCCGGTTTTACCTTCGGAGACCAAAACCGATGCGGTATATCCCAGCGAATAGCAGTAGTCGGCGTCGAAATTCGATGGGGCGGCACAGCGGCCTTCGTACCCAAAGAAATGGTACTGGGCGCCAAATTTACCCACATACTCGCCGGATTTTTTCATTTCGTCGAGCCTTGCTTTCACCATTTCGCCCAGAAGTTTTTCGGTTTCAATAAGCGAAACCTGAACGTTTCCGTGCGGGTCGCGGTCGAGTGTCAACTGAGTGGCAATCCCAGCCGGAAGCGATTTAAACACTGCTGCCGACTCGGGCGTAATTTTTTCGGCCACCCATTCCAAACGGTAACTCCTTTTTACTCCCTGGAAAATCTCGGCTGTTTTAGTCCCTTCTGCAAGAAGATCATTTAATTCGCCAATCAGGATTTTCATTTCTGGGACGAATTCAATCAATCCTTCGGGAATGAGGGCCACCCCGAAATTATCGCCATGTTCGGCACGTTTGGCAATAATGCCGGCCATGTAATCCACAATTTCGTGAAGAGTTTCCTCTTTCCGGGCAATCTCTTCCGAAATGAGGGTAATGTTGGGTTGGGTTTTCAGGGCGCATTCCAATCCGATGTGTGAAGCCGAGCGGCCCATGAGTTTGATGAAATGCCAGTATTTTTTAGCTGAATTGGCGTCGCGTTCGATGTTCCCAATCAGTTCGGAGTAAACTTTGGTAGCGGTGTCGAAACCAAACGAGGTTTCAATCATTTCGTTTTTAAGGTCGCCGTCGATGGTTTTGGGGCAGCCAATCACCTGCACCCCGGCATTGTTAGCCGCGTAATATTCGGCCAGTACACAGGCGTTGGTATTGGAGTCGTCGCCACCAATAATCACCAGGGCATTCAGTTCCAAATCTTTGGCTATTTGAAGGCCTTTGTCAAACTGTTTTGGTTCTTCCAGTTTGGTCCTTCCCGACCCGATAATGTCGAAACCACCGGTATTGCGGTATTCGTCAATTATTTCGCCGGTGAGCTCAATGTATTTGTGATCGACCAAACCGCCGGGCCCGCCAAGGAAACCATACAATTTACTTTCGGGGTTGATTTTTTTGATCCCGTCGAAAATCCCGGAAATCACGTTGTGCCCGCCCGGCGCTTGTCCGCCCGACAGAATTACACCCACGTTCACCGGCTTTTTGCCCGAAATATCGGTTCCTTCCTCAAACGTAATCAACGGCATCCCGTAGGTATTCGGAAAAAGTTCCGCAATTTCCTTCTGGTCGGCTACCGATTCGGTTTTGGCGCCTTCCACCAGTTTTACCGCCCCACGTAGCGACAAGGGAAGTTTCGGCTGATATTTTGCCCGTTCTTTTTGTAATGCACTAATATTCATATTGATTTTGTTTTAAAATTCTGAATAACTGTTCCAAAAATAAAGGTTTTTGTGGTTCATACTGCCTGAATAATCTATTCTGTAACGAATTTAAAGTAAACTTAAAAGGATAAAACAGCTATTTTTTTGATTTAGACCCACAAAGGCGAGGAGTAGAAGTTCAGTAGGAGCAGTGAGATCACTCAAGGTACCATCTCTAAAAAACGCGGTTAAAAACCGCGTCTCCCTGTTATAATTTAGCTGCCGAATTTTTGTCGAGGTACAACACCGTGTTGGGGTGTTCCCGTAAAATGGTGGCCGGGCAGGCTGTCGAAATCTCCGCGTTCAGCGTGTTGAACACCGCATTTGCCTTTTGGCTGTGCGGCACCACGCAACTGACGGCCTTGCAGCGCATGATGGCCGGGATGGTGAGCGAAAGCGCGTGAGTAGGCACATCGGCGAAAGTGGGAAACCAGCCTTCGCCCAATTGCTGGTTACGACAGGCGTCATCGAGTTCAACCACTTTTACCAGGCGCGGGTCGTTAAAGTCGGCCACCGGCGGATCGTTAAATGCAATATGCCCGTTTTCGCCAATGCCAATGCAGGCCACATCGATTTCGTGGTTTTTGAGCAACCCTTCGTAGCGGGCCACCTCGGCGTCAATATCTGCGGCGTCGCCTTCGAGGTAATATACGGTTTTCGGCTGTACCTTATCCAGAATACGTTCTTTCAGGTATTTTCGGAAACTGGCCGGGTGGGTCACCGGCATTCCCTTGTATTCGTCGAGGTGAAAAACGGTAATTTTTCCCCAGTCGATTTCCTGTTTCTGGAGATATTCAAGAAACTGAAACTGCGATGCTCCCGTAGCCAGGATGAGATTGGCAAAACCCTTTTCGTCAATGGCCTGGTTTAACAACCCGGCTACTGAAATTGCCGCGGCTTCGCCCAGGGCTTCCGCGTTATCAAAAACTTTTATTTTCAGCAGGTCTTTTTGAAATTCTTTCATTTTTAAAAAATTAAGTGTGAGGATACTGTATTTTCAGGTATCAGATTTCGGAATAATGAGTTAAAAAAGATCAACAATGGCATAATACGTTGTTAATATGGAGAACAGGATAACGGCCACCACCCCAAGGTTCATTTTCCAGCCCGGGAGGTGTTGATCCATCAGCTTCTTACGGTTCATCAGTATAAAAATGGGGATGGCAACTGCAGGCAGGATGCAAGCTTGGAAGGCCTGCGAGAAAACCATCAGCGCGGGTGGACTTTTTCTCAGGAAAACGGTGCCAAAGGCAAAAAGCAGTGCAAAAAATATCAGCCACCGTGATTGCGGGGTGTGTATATTCCGCGGTTTTCCGGAATAGTCAGCAATCAGCCAGGGTGCAATCAAAACAATGGGGAAGATGGTTGACAGGCCGGCCCCGACAATCCCAAGAATCAGGATAAAGGCAGCCGCTTTGCCGCCAATGGGTTCGAAAAGGTGGATCATTTCCACGGTATTGTCCAGTTTCAGTCCCATCAAATGCAGCGTCCCGGCAGCTACCGCCATGATAACGCCGCTGAGCAGCAGCATCATTGCCGCCGAAACAAAAGCGTCCTTTTTTTCATCTTTCAGGTTCGTAATGTTCCACCCTTTTTCGGCCACCACCGTACTGCGCATGATAAACACGGCAGCCGAACAGGTGGTCCCGGCAATGGCAGCTACCAGTCCAAAAGCGCCGGGCGTGTCGGGAATGCCCGGAACCAGTCCGCTGACAATGGTCGAGAAATCGGGCCTGACCATAAAAAACACCATGATAAACGACAGACCCATGAAAATAACAAACACAGTCAGCACTTTCTCGAAAGTTTTGTACTGCCCATACCAAAGCAGAAAGTAAAGGGCCAGCGATAAAACCAGGATTATCCACAGACGATCGACAACCAAACCGCTAAAAAGGAGCCGGATACCTTCCTGTACCAGGTCGGCCACAATGCCCATCACGCCCATCAGCGCCAACAGTTCGCCAATGATAAGCGCAATCATAATATACAACGCCAGCAGCCAGCCGTACCGGAATTCGTTTTTGATGTTAAACAGTGCCGTTTTCCCCGAAACCAGGGTTACCTTTCCGTAGGCAACCATCAAAACAAACGTAAAAACGCACGACAACACCAGTGCCCAAAACAGTTCCATGCCGTGTTCGGCGCCGGTTTTGGCCATGGTGGTTACACTACCGGTTCCAATGTTGTAACCGATGAGAAACAGCCCGGGGCCAACGGCAGCAAGGGCAATCGTTATTTTTTTAAATAATTTATTGCTCATTTAAATGATTTGTTTATGCTGAATTTTCATAAAAATATTCGTTAATAGAAATCCGGCACCGGGGATTTTGAGTCGTACACCCGTTCCCCGTTTACATACGTTTTTTGAACATTCACTTTAAAATTGTCGAGGGTGAAAAGAACCAAATCGGCGCGTTTGCCGGGTTCCAGTGTTCCGCGATCGGTTAAGCCGTATAGTTTTGCCGGGTTTGTACTTGCCATTTGTATGGCATCGGCCAGCGAGCAACCGGTAACTTTCATCACATATCCCACGCCTTTGGTGATAGGCGATGCCGAACCGTACAACACCTGTTGCGCCGGATAATGCAGTTTCCCATCTTCGGTCAGTTCAATGGTTTCACCGGTTTGCGTTTTGTATTCGCCCGGTTGCAGAGCAGCATAACTGGTCACGTCGGAGGTGATGATGGTTTTATCCACACCTTTGATTTTATAAAAAACCCTGATTTGTTCCGGCAAAAGATGAAATCCGTCGCAGATGATTGAAATCATGAGGTTATCGTTTGACAATTGCGGCCACAACGGATTGTGATGGCGGTTAATCAGGTTGGCACATCCGTTTCCGAGATGGGTGGCAATGCGGGCGCCATTTTCGATTGCCAAATCAAGTTGTTCGCGGTTGGCGTTGTGGTGACCCACAGCAACCACGATGCCTTTTTCGCTACATTTTTCAATGAAATCCTGAGCCCCTTCCATTTCGGGGGCAAGGGTCACCTGTAAAATTTTTTCGCCCGAAGCCCGGTACATTTCCATAAATTCGTTCCAATCGGGCAAACGCACAAACGGTTTCGGGTGAGCGCCACGGTAGCCATCTTCGGGATTGATATACGGCCCTTCGAGGTGAAATCCGGGAATGGACCCCAGCAGTTTTTTGTCTTCAACCGCTTTGGACAGCAGTGCAAAATTCCGGACCAATACATCCTGGCTGTTGGTTGTCAAAGTAGGCAGATAGGTTGTTACGCCAAACTTCCACAATTCGCGGGTGGCTTTTTCAATTCCTTCGGCGGTCAAATCGCTTTCGCCAAACGAAAACGAAACCCCGGCAAAACCATTTACCTGATTGTCGAAAAAACCGGGGGCGATATACATATTGCCGTTCCCGTTTTTCAATTTTTTGATGGAT
>CAZHKI010000023.1:4835-15760 GCA_964533365.1 uncultured Maribellus sp.
TTTTACCGCAGTAATTTTTCCGTTTTCAATTTTCACCTGAACCGGTTTCCCGGTGGCAAAATGAAGCCCTTCCACGATTTGCTGTGCATTTGCCGGATACAGATTCATAAAAAGAAGGATAATGATGAACCATCCGGTTCGTAATATTTGTTGCATTTCCAATTATTTTTATGGCCAAAGCCTGTTTACACTCGTTAGAATAATCACTACAACGGAGTGTAGTGAAAATTGATCAATAAAAAATGGGGGTCTTCACAGAGCCAGATATTTTACAGGCGTCCATTTTTCAGTTTTTGCCGATTTTTCCAAAGCTTCCAGTATTGAAACACCATTTAAAATACTTTGATGCGAACGCGGTTCCTTGCCGGTGCGGAACATTTCCACCATGTCGGCATAGTTTTTTGGAGGATCGGTTTCTTCCACGCGCGGTTTCAGATCAATCCACTTATTCCCGGATTCCACATACGTTTCCCAGCCATAGGCTTTAATTTTAAAGACCAGCGTGGCAAACAGCCCCGATGCAAACCGCAGGCTGGCATTTCCCTGCTTTCCGTTACGGGTAACTTTAACTTCCTGTACATCGTCGCCAAACATGTACATCAACGGTTCGACAATGTGAATTCCGTAAAAGAAAATTCCGCCATACGGCGAATCCAGGTCGGCCGTTCCGGTGCAGATAACCTGACCCGCCGGGTCCATGGTTTTCAACTGCTCCTTACAATCGAAAGTTCCCGAACTGTGGGCAATGGAACTGTAGGAAGTTACCGGTGTCCCCATCTTTTTGGCTAATTGAAGGAATTCTTTCCCCTCGCCGGCGCGGTAGCAAAACGGTTTGTCAATAAATGTCGGTATCCGCTCTTCGATAAACGGGATAGCCGGTTCGAGGTGAAACTTCGGATGACGGTGATCGACGATCAAGGCATCGATTTTTCCCAACATTTCATTCGGATCATTCACCTGATTGGGAATATTTCCTTTTTCCATGGCGGCTTTGGCAAAAGCATCGGTTTCGCCCCACACATATTTCAGTTCAACTCCCGGAAACTTTTTATCGATGTTGAACAGTTTGCCAAATCCGGCAGTATGCGAATTTTCGGCGCCGATGATACCAATGCGGATTGGTTTTTCAGCAGGATTTGCCAGAGCGCTGGTAACAACCCCGGGAACGGTGGCCGTTAAAACAATCCCTTTCCCGGCATTTTTCAAAAAATTTCTTCTCGATTCCATGGTTCTTGTTTGTTACAATTTCATTTCCCAACCTTTTTCGTATTCTCTCGACCAGAGTTTCTGTGCTTTTTTATCGCCCACAATGTGCCCGTTTTGAGGATTGATTTCCAAAGAATGGCCAACCCGCTGCGAAATATTTCCCAACTGGACCAGCAACGTACTGATATGCCCCGAAGTGATATCAGATTTCAAATCTTCGCCTCTTGTTATATTGCTGAACAGGTTGCGGATGTGCAGTGCGTCGAGGTGGCCTGCCGGGTTTGCGGCATCGCGCGGATCAACGGCTTTGGAATCCTTCACCTCTTTCACGATGTTGTCTTTCAGGTCGAAAACAGTATATTCGTTTCCACCGGGAATAAGCATGGTACCTTTTTCTCCGTAGAAAAGTACGCCAACCGAGTTGCCTTCAATTTTTTTACCGTTGCAACTGCGGCCTTCCCAGGTCATGGAAACGTTTTCTTCGAAATCGAAGCTGATCACCTGCGTATCGGGAGTTTCCCAGTCGTCGGTATAGTGGAAACGTCCGCCGTTTGAACTCACTTTCACCGGGTAATCCACTCCCAATCCCCAGCGCATGAGGTCAACCATGTGGGTACCGTTGTTGAGGGCTTCGCCGGTTCCCCAATGCCAGAACCAGTGCCAGTTGTAATGAACGTAGTTGTCTTTGAAAGCTTTCCGCGGCGCCGGGCCCTGCCACAAATCCCAGTTCAGCCATTCCGGAACGGGAACTTCTTTACCAATACCAATCGATGTACGGTTGTTGGTGTACCAGCCTTTTCCAAAGTAAGGCCGGCCAATGATTCCGTTCTTCAGTTCGCGGATAGCCTCGGCCACGTTTGGCCACGAGCGCCGCTGGTTTCCCATCTGGATAGACTTTTTATAGCGGGCAGCAGCTTCAATCAGAATTTCGCCTTCACGCGGATTGTGACTGCACGGTTTTTCAAGATAAACATGTTTGCCGGCCTGCATGGCCAGCAACGCGGCCGGTGCATGCCAGTGATCGGGAGTGGCAATCACCATCACATCAATATCCTTACTTTCCAGCGATTTGCGGAAGTCGCCAAACCCTTGCGGTTTAACACTTTGAATTTTCCCAACACTGGCCATACACTTTTCAATGGCCCTCGAATCGACATCGCAAATGTGCAGCACATCGCATTCATCCTGATAGGCAAAATTCTGCGCCAGGGCGTTCCCCCTCGAATTTACCCCCATAACCGAAGCGCGGATTTTTTCGTTGGCGCCCACAATTCTCCGGTAACTACCGGCGCTAAAACCCGGAAGAATTCCCCCGGCCATAAGCACTGCCGAACCGGCAGCAGCTTTTTTAATAAATGATCTTCTTGAATTATCCATAATGTTTTGATTTAATTATTTTCTTTTCTATAGAATCATATGAAATGGTTTAAATCTTCGTAACGAGAAAGTTATTCCTTTCGAAAGGGATTCGAAATTTTCACAAGATCTTCTATTTCTTTCCCGTCATGTTCAAAACGGGCCAGTGTATAAACGCTGCCATCATTTCCGACGGCAATTGAATTTACATACGTCGGGCGGGAACCGTCGTCATAAAAAACCGGTCCGTGATCGGTATATTTTTTCTCTGGAATGTTGTAGGTAATCAAATGAAGGTTTTCGAGGCCCCGTGCGGCACCCATGGCAATTTCATCAACACCTTTCACCCGTTTCCCATCAATGTAAATGGGGCCGCCGGTGAGGTAGTACAATGTTTTGTTATCAGGGCCCAGTTGAAACCCAAGATAACCGTAACTAAACTGGTCGAACATGCCGCTTTTTTTCGACGGTTCAGATGTAATCCGGTCAACGATCTCAACATTCGGGATTTTAGGATCGAACCGGAAAAGATACCCGGAGTTTCCATGAACGCCATAAGCGACACCTTCGGGTTCGTACCAGACAACCGAACGCCAGTTGTAACCCATATTACCCGGCCTTGTGGGATCATATTTTCCAAAATAATCAAGGCGCAAATCCACCCCTTCAACTTTTTTTACAGCGCCAATGGCACTGTTATATGAATAAATATCGCCTTCCGAAGTGGAATAATACACTGTTCCGTCGCGGCTGTCGATAAACATGGACCGGCACAAAACACGGTAATCATCGCCGGGGATACCTGCTTCACCACTGACCGAAACCGGGCCGAGATCTTTCAGTTCGCCTGTGGCAATGTTAAAATGCAGGAAATATCCGGTGGGCCAGGTGATGCAGTAAATCTGCCCCCGTTCACGGTCCATTTCCATGGTTATTATCCCTTCACCTGCAGGAGCAAGGGCGAGATCCTCAAATTTTCCATCGGAAAGATTGTAGGAAAGGATATGCCCGCCGGGATAAAGCTGATAACCCGCCGGGGCATTTACCGGCAACCGTTCCATGCCGTCAATCATTTCGTAATAACCCACGTGGGAGGCAAAATACAACTTGCCGTGAATTTCATAAAACCTTACGTGACTTTTGCCCTGCGAGATTGCATTTAACCCCTTTTCGCCGCAGGCTTCGGTGAGGTCGGCAATAAATCGGGTTTCATCGGTTGCCGGATCATAAACATACATTTGCCCGCCGGTTTCTTCTGACTGCGACGAAAGCACATAGTAAACCCGGCCATCGCTTGCTGTTGAAATGGCATGATAGGTATCGTGTGCCAGCGGAAACCCGGAATAATAATGTTTGGCTGACAACCGACCTCTCTCTGATGAGGTTTCTAAATTTGTCTTATCATTTTTTTGCAGGGAACAACCTGAAACAAAAATTATTAAAAACAAGATTAAAATAGAATAAAGGTATTTTTTCATATTATATACTTCAATGCATTAATTTCCTTCCAACTGGTCCAGATGATCATTCATCAGTGAAACATCAAACTTTGCTGACAAACGGATGATTTCCTGTAAAATCTGCCTTTCAATACCGGATTTCCATTTCCCCGGCAAACCGTAGGCCCTTTGTGAGATTTCGCCTTCGTATCCTCCTTCTTTCAGAATAACCTCCGTTGGAATGTAGCCCATCACATCGTTGGAATAACCCAACACAAATATTTCGGGACCAAACAATTGTTTCAGATTAAGCGCATATTCCACCACCGGTTCACCTCCCAGTGCAAAAATTAACTGCTCGCCCAGTTTCCAGATTTGCAGCGGATATGGATAAGAATTTATAACAGGTTCACCATTTCTGGTTTTCTGCAACCAATTCCTCTACATCAGGAAGGTTTTCGAGTTGCAAATCCACTTCGTTGTAAGCAACTGAAAGCTCGGGTGAAAGAAGTTTCATCTCTTCCGACAAAACCCGTTCGACAGCCGCAGCCAGTTCTTTTCCGTATTGTCGGGCCAGTGCCACACTTCTCCGGGGCAAAGGATTTTGATTGCCGGCAGCGCCCTGTAAAAAAAGTGCAGTTGTACCGGGATACATTTTTTCGAGTTCCGACTGGGCAAAACCGGGATAATCGCCGCTCCATTCATAACCGTTCAACACCGTTCCGTGACAGGCATAACCAAAGGCTACGGCTAAAAGTTTCCCTTTCCGGCTGGTTACCTTCAATACCGGTACAGCGAAATCGTTGGGGCCGTTGAGTTCCTGTTGCACTGCCAGTTTTTTCTCATTATTATTTCTGCGGTTAACCTGGAAACGCACCACACCGTTTGCAGCGTAAATATTGGCAGGTTTCACCGACTTCATCGCTCTCCCGGCTAACCTCACTATTTCGTTTTCGAGCCACAAAGAATATTCTCTTACTTTGTCCATATCGTCCGGGCCCATTGGATAAATATCGGCCAACCCTTCCCTCAGCACAGGCCCGGAATGGGTGTGTGAACTGTTAAGGATAATTTGTGCCCGCGACAGCTTGTATTCCTTTTCCAAACGGTCGCGGATATTATCGGAAACGGATTTTGGAAACCCAATCAAATCAGCCGAAATCAGAATTGCCTGCTTCCCCTGTGCATCTTCAATGGCAAGAGCTTTTGCCCACAAATCGTTGATTTTTCCTTCAGCCACATGAGTACGGCTGGCGTATCCTCCCATCCAGATATTTTCTTCAGGAGTTATCTTCGTGCGCGCCACACCAACTTTCCACCCTTCAACACCTTTATTGCCTGCCCATGCCGGATGAAAAACCGTAAGCAGCAAAAAAATGCAAATGACAGGAAAACAGATTTTATGAATTGAGTGGCTCATCCCTGCTGCTTTTCTTTGATATTTTCTGCATTTTTTTGGATACGACTGATGGCCTGTGCAATAGCATCCATATCGGATTTTGTTCCCAACAAAATATTTTGCGGTATCCAAACGGCTTCTTCATTACACAGGATTTCATTTTCGGGGCAGATGTTCTGTTCTTTATACTGTTCAAAATCGAGCATTTCCTTTGGGTACATTTTCTGAAAATTTTTCGACTGAAACGCGTGGTTCAGATAAGGCATTTTATTCAACTCAGCATAACCAGCAGAACAAGGAATACCTTCAGCATTAAGGGCTTTCAGAAAAACACCTCTTGTCATTCCGGAGAATTCATTTTTATTGTACCGGAACGGGAAAAGGTGGTAAGCCGCACGGGTAACCTCCGGATAAAGCCGGTACGGAATGATACCTGGAATTTTTTCAATTTCTGATTTCAGATAAGTAGCATTCAGATTGCGGGTTTCGGTTTGATCCTCAAGCCGTTTCAGTTGCGCCAGGCCAATAGCTGCCTGATATTCCGTAATCCGTAGTTTAGTCCCGGCCAAAACCGTTCCGGCCCCCACGTCGCCTACCATCGCACCGTAAGGATTCCCATAATTGTGATAAGAATAACAACGGTCCATAAAATCGTCATCATTGCTGACAATGGCGCCACCCTCGCCAATCGATAGATTTTTTGAGTTCTGGAAACTAAAGCAACCGGCATGACCAAACGTTCCCACTTTTTTGTGATTAATTTCGGCCAGCCACGCCTGGCAGGCATCTTCCACCACCAGGAGATTGTGCTTTTCAGCAATCTTTATAATCCGGATCATATCGGCAGGAAGGCCAAGAATATGAACAGGAAGAATCGCCCGGGTCCGTGGGGTAATTTTTAGTTCAATTTGCTCCGGATCAATCTGGAAAGTGGCACGATCGATATCGGCAAAAACGGGCATTGCCCCGGTTTGCAACACCGCAATGATGGTGGCAATAAATGTGTAGGGAGGGACAATCACCTCGTCGCCACCGCCAATGCCAAGGTTTACGAGAGAAGCAATCAGCGCATTGGTCCCGTTAACCACAGCCAGGGCACGTTTGGCTCCGATGGTTTCGGCCCATTTTTTTTCGAACTCAGTAACAACACCTGCCCGCGACCAAATCCCGCTTCGCAGTACTTCCAACACACGGGCTTCATCGGCCTGTGTGTCCCAAACCGGCCATCCGGGCCAGTTTTTCGAATGTACCGGAGTTCCCCCGAGGATGGCAGGTTTATCGTTTTCACCCAGAGACCCTGAAAAAACAGATGGAATTGCTCCGGCAGATAAAACAGCCCCCACCCCGGCCAGCGTATTCTGCTTTACAAAATCTCTCCTTGTAATTTCATTTTTTTTCATTTCCGCTATTTTTTCTTACTGAAAATTTATATAGAAATCCACATTTTCGCGAATAATGATGTCGAGGGGAACATACTGTGTCTGATGAGGTTGGTTTTTATACACAAATAATTCGAATAAAGTTTGAAAAGCCTTCATGCCCTGCAGCAACGGACTTTGAGAGATAAGATAATCAATTCCGCCCGATTTTAAATACTCCACATTTTCTTTAACCAAATCGAAACCCACAACCCGGATATCCAACTCATGCATCAAATGAAATCCGGAAATAAGATATGCCTTGGAATTGGTTACAAACACTCCTTTAATTCCCTGGTTTTTTATATAAAATTTGGTTAGCTCCCTAAAAACCGTTTCCTTGTCGGTTGAATTGATGGTGAGTGTGTGGATATTATTTTCGTCTAAACTGTTTTCACGGTAAAAATCTCTGAACCCTGCCTCCATTCTTTTTAATGCAGCGGCATTTTCAATTCCTTTTACCATATTCAGGATTAAGACATCGTCGGTTTTCTGGACTACGGTATGCAAGAGCTTCGCAGCGATAAACGCACTTTGTTTCACATCGGGGCCAATGTAAGTCAGGCTTCCCTGTTCAGGGATATCGGAATCGATAAAAACATATGGGATTTGTTTTTCTTTGAGTTTTTCCACAAAAACCAAACTTTCCTGAATAAAAAGCGGGGCTACGATAACACCGTTAGGTTCAGTTTCCAGAATTTTACGGGTTTTTTCAACAAACGATTCTTCATCGAATAAGTTGTAAAAATGCAAATCCATAAGAACCCCAAAATCTTTGTACATGGAGGCAGCTTTCTCAATTCCGCTTTTTGGAATCGTCCAGTAATGATCGGTGTAGGGAGCGCCCGGGATAAGAATACTGATGGTAAAACGTTTTCCAAGTGCGAGGGTCCGCGCCAGGAAATTCGGATTAAAATCCAGTTTCCGTATGGCTTCTTCAATCCGCTGCTTTTTGTCGTCCGAAACTTTGCCCCTGTTATGAATTACCCGATCGATGGTTCCCACCGAAACATTGGCATATTTTGCCACATCCTGTATGGTTACTTTTTTTGAATTATCCATGATTCAATATGAGTGCCTAAAACAAAGATATTCAAAAGATTTTCATTTCAAACACACAGAATGTGTGCGCCCACACAGTTAATAAAATCAGATCAAACAACAAAATAAAAAAGCTTTGATTATCAACACAAAAGCAAGAGAAGAAATATTCTATCCATGTTGGAAAACACATAAAAATGTGGAGGCACACATCGAAAAGAACTAAAAAAAACAAGGAACCAATCACCGGGAAAACGATTGATTCCTTGTCAGAACAGTAGTGTGTAAAACCGTAAACTGTAACGGCTGTTAATTGGTTAAAAAGTCGAGCACATTGCTGGCGCCTCCGGAACGGGTACCACGGTAAAATTCGGTATATCCGCACCGGGTACACGAAACAGCCGTGAATTTCCGGTTCTGGATATTAAAATAGCGGGTAAAACCTGCACCGGTTGTCCTGATTTGATCGACTTCGGCCTGACGGTTTCCACACTTTGGGCATATATAACTTTTTTGATTCATGACTTTATTTTTCAAATATTTCCAACATATTATTGATTCCAAATTCGGCCTACCAAACACTTGACCATTAAAAGATCAGGACGAAGGTTCGTTGTCCGACTCTTTTTTCAGTCGTTTGGCATTTTTTAACGCATTGTGGATAATCCATTCCAATTGTCCGTTGATGCTCCTGAAATCATCGGACGCCCATTTTTCCAGCGCTTCCATAATTTCGGGATTAATCCTCAATACAAAAGATTTTTTCTTCGGCATAAACTAATATAAAGTCCCTGTATTTACAATGGGAGTGGCATCTTTGTCGCCACAAAGTACGACCATGAGGTTGCTAACCATGGTTGCTTTTTTCTCTTCGTCCAAGTCCACAATTTTTTTCTGGCTTAGTTGATCCAATGCCATTTCGACCATACTTACAGCGCCTTCCACAATTTTATACCGAGCAGCGACAATAGCAGTAGCCTGCTGGCGTTTCAACATGGCCTGGGCAATTTCCTGGGCATAGGCAATGTGGTTTATCCGGGCCTCAATCACCTGAATGCCAGCAATCTCAAGTCTTTCCTTAATTTCTGCCTCGAGTTGTTCATTCACTTCTTCAGTACTTTCGCGCAGGGTTAGTTTTGCTTTTTCGTCTTCAATGTTGTCATACGGGTACATTCCAGCCAGTTTCCGTAATGCAGCTTCGCTTTGTACCACTACAAAATGTTCATACTCATCAACCCCAAAAGCAGCTTTGTAAGTTTCTTCCACTTTCCACACCAGCACCAAGCCAATCATTATCGGATTTCCCAGCTTGTCGTTTACCTTGATGGTTTCGCTGTCGAAATTTCGTGCCCTGAGCGAAATCTTTTTCCGTACAAAAAATGGATTAACCCAGTAAAAACCGTTGGTTTTGATGGTTCCCTTGTAAGCCCCAAATAAAACCATAACACAACTTTGATTGGGATCGACTACGGTAAATCCAACAGAACCAAGTATAAAAAGCACCAGCGAAACACCGGCAGGAACAATCAAACCTCTCATAAAGCCAAAAATAATCAGCAATAAAAGCAGTAATTCCAAAAAGAGAAACAGATAACCTGAAAATCCTTTGTAATGTTTTTCCATGACATTATAATTTTATTAATATGATATTAAAATAATATCACAAATATAAAACATGTTCAAGATAAAAACAAGATCAAAAATTATTATTTGTATTTTCGTGTCATATAAAATGGATTAAACAATACCCTTTCAGAAGGGTAATCACACAAAAACAGAAAATGAAGTTCATCAAAGATCCTATCAATCAATTCATTAAACTCGAAACATCGGGCAGCATTATTTTGTTTGCTGCAACACTTACAGCTTTAGTCTTAGCCAACAGTTCTTTGAGTGACGAATTCATGAACTTTTGGAAAAACGATATTACCATCAGTGTCCCCGGATTTGAATTATCGAAACCGATTGTAAAGTGGATTAATGATGGTTTAATGGCCATTTTTTTCTTCTTGATTGGCCTTGAAATAAAAAGGGAAGTTTTGACCGGAGAGTTGAGCCATTTTAAAAAGGCTTCACTTCCGGTATTTGCTGCTGTCGGAGGGATGATAGTCCCTGCTGCGTTGTTCACCCTCCTCAACGATGGAAAACCCGGAGCGGAAGGATGGGGAATCCCTATGGCGGCTGACATTGCTTTTTCGCTTGGTATTTTAAAGCTTCTGGGGAACCGAGTTCCTTCGGGATTAAAAGTCTTCCTTATGGCATTTGCAATTATCGACGACCTGGGTGCCGTTTTGGTGATCGCTTTCTTCTACAGTTCACATCTGGTATGGGCATACATTGGAATAGGGTTGTCGATTGTTGTGCTTATGCTCATCCTTTCCAACTATGGATATTATTCGAAATACCTGTTTTTCCTGGCTGGTATCATTGTTTGGGTTTTATTTCTGAAATCAGGGATTCATGCCACCATTGCCGGAGTGCTGCTTGCACTTACCATTCCACTGAACAGGAAAACCGATACACGATCCTTTTTCCAAAGCAGTCAGGAAACCCTTGCTGTTTTCATGGATGATTGTCAGAAACAGGAAACCAAATCGGTTTTAACAAAGAAACAAATTGAAGCCCTCGACGAACTGGATGATTTGACCGAGAAAACAGCCCCGCCTCTCCAGTTCATCGAACACCGTTTACACGGCTGGGTTTCATACATGATAATGCCATTATTTGCTCTGGCCAATGCAGGTGTTGTCTTTCATTTTGGCGATCAAACCTATTCATATCTGACGTTTAATATCGCCATTAGCCTGATAGTTGGAAACTTTCTGGGTATATTTCTCTCTTCCCTGCTGTCAATTAAACTCAAACTGGCCATATTGCCTGAAAATGTAACTTTTAAACAATTGGCCGGAGTATCCATTTTGGGAGGGCTGGGTTTTACCATGTCGCTTTTTATTAACAACCTGGCGTTTACTGATGCAGCCATTATTGATTCGGCGAAACTGGGAATACTAATTGGCTCTTTATATACTGCGCGGCGCAAATTTTTAAGGCAATTTCCTTATCAAC
>CAZHKI010000024.1:0-9938 GCA_964533365.1 uncultured Maribellus sp.
ACAAACTGGAAGCCGAAAAGAAATCGGAAAAGCAAAAACCCATCGTTCATTACGATTATTTGTATATGGAAAAATAAAAACAGCCCGGGGTAATACTATCCTTTCTTCCCTTTATTATGCCTTAATTTGAACTTATTCCGGGCTCCCTCTCCCTCCCCTGGGAGAGGGTTTTTTAAATATCAGGAGAAATCTCCCGGTAAGAGATGGAAAAGAAAATTGACTGAAACAATGAAGATTGAAAAACAACTGAAAGATGTGCTGGATGCTTCGCGAAAATTAAATTTGATCGAAGACGAAATCATTCAGCAGGTTTTACTGGAACTGGCCGATCAGGCAGAGAAAAACACAACTTTTCTACTGGCCGAAAACCAAAAAGATTTGGACCGCATGGATCCGGACGATCCCAGATTTGACCGGCTGAAACTGACGGCTGATCGAATCAGCGGGATAGCTGCCGACATCCGGAATGTGGCCCGGCTGGAAAACCCCGTAGGTAAAATTCTGAAAGAAACAATCCGTCCGAACGGGCTGAAAATTACCAAGGTCAGCGTACCGTTTGGGGTAATTGGCATCATTTACGAAGCCCGTCCCAATGTTACTTTCGATGTGTTTGCCCTTTGCCTGAAATCGGGAAACGCCTGCGTTTTAAAAGGCGGCAGCGATGCCATTTATTCCAACCAGGCCATTGTTTCCGTCATTCAAACGGTACTAAAGAAATACAATATCGACGAAAACACGGTAGCCCTTTTGCCCGCCGGGCGCGGGGAAACCCTCGAAATGCTGTGCGCCCACGGTTATATTGATTTGATTATCCCACGCGGCAGTCAGAACCTGATTAATTTTGTCCGCGAAAATGCCCGCATTCCGGTTATCGAAACCGGCGCCGGCATTTGTCACACTTATTTCGATGAATTTGGCGACATCCAAAAAGGCGCCGATATTGTTTTCAATGCCAAAACCCGCCGCCCGTCGGTTTGTAATGCGCTCGACTGTCTGGTTATCCACGAAAGCCGGCTGCCCGGGTTAGTGGAAATTGGCAAAAAACTATCGGAAGAAAAAGTCGTGATTTACGCCGATAAAAGTTCATTTGAAATTTTAAAAGGGAATTATCCCGAAAATCTGCTTTTCCCGGCCACCGATGAATCGTTCGGTACCGAATTTCTCTCGCTGAAAATGTCGGTGAAAACGGTTTCGTCTTTTGATGAGGCGATCGAACATATTCACAAATATTCGTCGAAACACAGCGAAGCGATTGTTTCGGAAGATATTGGCAGAATTGAGAAATTCCGAAAAATGGTCGATGCCTCGTCGGTGTATTCCAACGTTTCCACTGCATTTACCGATGGGGCGCAGTTTGGACTTGGCGCCGAAATTGGCATCAGCACCCAGAAACTGCACGCCCGCGGCCCCATGGCGCTCGAAGAACTCACCAGCTACAAGTGGATCATCGAAGGCGACGGGCAAGTTAGACCAAAATAAAAACAGTTAAAATCGAAAATAAAATGAGACATTTCACTTCAGTAAAAGATATTCCCAATATTCAGAAAGCATTGGAAGTTGCATTCGAAGTAAAAAAGAACCCGTACGGATTTCAGCACCTGGGGAAAAACAAAACCATGGTATTAATTTTCTTTAATTCCAGTCTGCGTACCCGGTTAAGTACACAGAAAGCAGCAATGAACATGGGAATGAACACGATGGTGATGAATGTGGGTTCCGACAGCTGGCAGCTGGAAACCGAAATGGGCGTGGTGATGGACGGCGACAAAGCGGAACATTTGCTCGAAGCCATACCGGTTATTGGTTCGTATTGCGATGTTATCGGGGTCCGTTCATTTGCTCAGTTCAAAAACCGGGAAGACGATTATTCCGAAAAAGTAATTAAACAGTTTGTTGAATATGCCGGTGTCCCGGTGGTCAGCATGGAAGGGGCCACCCGCCACCCGTTGCAAAGTTTTGCCGACCTGCTCACCATTGAGGAACACAAAACCAAAGAACGGCCCAAAGTGGTTCTGACCTGGGCGCCACACCCACGTGCTTTGCCGCAGGCTGTGCCCAATTCGTTTGTGGAATGGATGCGCGAAACCAACTATGAACTGGTAGTCACTCATCCCGAAGGTTACGAACTGGCTCCTGAATTCATGGGCGATGTTAAAGTGGAATACGACCAGAAAAAGGCGTTCGAAGGCGCCGATTTTATCTACGCCAAAAACTGGTCGTCGTACTCCAGTTATGGTCAGATTTTATCAAAAGATTTTTCGTGGACGGTTGACGAAGCTAAAATGGCGCTCACCAATCAGGCTAAATTCATGCACTGCCTGCCGGTTCGCCGTAACGTTATTGTCACCGACGGAGTAATCGACAGCAAAAATTCCATCGTAATCCCGCAGGCGGCCAACCGCGAAGTTACTGCCCAGGCGGTATTAAAAATGATTCTGGAAGATTTATAACGAATCTTTGCATCTTTGTATCTCTGCAAAAACAGAAATGAATAAAAAAATTGAAATCATTCCGGCCATCGATTTGATTGAAGGCAAGTGCGTCCGGCTTTCACAGGGCGATTACAGCCAAAAAACCGTGTACAACGAAAATCCGCTGGAAGTGGCCAAAATGTTCGAAGCTGCCGGAATCCGGCGTTTGCACCTGGTTGATTTGGACGGCGCCAAGGCGAAACACATCGTAAATCATAAAATTCTGGAAATCATTTCAGCCAAAACCAACCTTATAATTGATTTTGGGGGCGGGCTGAAATCGGATGATGATTTACGGATTGCTTTTGAGTCGGGCGCTTCCATGGTTACCGGCGGGAGCATTGCAGTAAAAGAAAGAGAAATTTTTCTGTTGTGGCTTGAAAAATACGGCGGTGAAAAAATTATTCTTGGCGCCGATGCAAAAGATGGTAAAGTTGCCGTGAGCGGCTGGCTCGAAGCAACAGATTTCCCGGTTGTCGATTTCATTTCAGCGTATTATAAAGAAGGAATTAAAAAAGTAATTTCAACGGATATCAGCCGCGACGGAATGCTTTCAGGTCCCTCCTTTGAGCTTTATTCTGAAATTATGAAAATACTTCCTGAAGTTGAAATTATCGCCAGCGGTGGCATTGCTTCGATGGACGATATATTAAGATTGAATGAAATGGGCATCCCGGGTGTTATCACGGGAAAGGCCATATACGAAAACCGCATAACTTTGAAGGAAATAGAAAAATTTCTTCTCTAACCCGAAGACGAATATGCTGGCAAAACGAATCATACCCTGTCTGGATATCCGAAACGGTCAAACCGTTAAAGGGATCAATTTTATTGATATTAAAGAAGTGGGCGATCCGGTGGAATTGGGCGCCAAATATGCAGCCGATGGCGCCGATGAACTGGTTTTCCTCGACATCACCGCCACGCACGAAGGCCGGAAAACTTTCGTTGAACTGGTAAAACGGATTGCCGCACATCTGAATATCCCGTTCACGGTGGGTGGTGGAATCAGCGAATTGGGCGATGCTGAAAAACTGCTCAGCGCCGGCGCTGATAAAATTTCCATTAACTCATCGGCTGTGCGAAACCCAAAGCTGATTGATGATTTGGCGCTGAATTTCGGGAGCCAGTTTGTAGTGGTTGCAATTGATGCCCGCGGCGATGAAAATAACCACTGGACCGTAACAGTCAATGGCGGCCGGATTCCTACCGAAAAGGAACTGTTTTCGTGGGCAAAGGAAGCTGAGGATCGCGGCGCCGGCGAAATCCTGTTTACATCGATGAACCACGACGGAACAAAAAACGGTTTTGCCAACGAACAACTGGCTCAACTTGCCGATTCGCTGAAAATTCCGATCATTGCATCGGGCGGGGCTGGCTCCAAAGAACATTTCCTCGATGTTTTCACCAAAGGAAAAGCCGATGCCGGGCTGGCTGCCAGCATTTTCCACTATAACGAGATACCTATTCCAGAACTCAAAAAATATTTAAAAGAAAACGGGATTGTAGTCCGATAAGAGAATATCAATTACTATTTTCGCAGCAAATTGAAAGTTATGAAGGAGTTTAAAAATATCAGCCAGGTAAATTTTGAGAAACTCGGGGGATTGGTTCCTGCAGTAATTCAGGACAATACAACGATGAAAGTTTTAATGGTTGGTTTTATGAACCGCGAAGCGCTTGAAAAAACGGAGGAACTTGGAAAGGTTACTTTTTTCAGCCGCACCAAAAACCGGCTGTGGACCAAAGGCGAAGAGTCGGGCAATTTCCTGAATGTGGTTTCCATTCTTGTGGATTGCGACGATGATACGTTACTTATTAAAGCCAACCCGGTTGGGCCGGTTTGCCATACCGGCGCCGATACCTGTTTTTTTGAAACTAATGCGAATGAAGGTGTTCAGTTTTTAAGCTATCTCCAGGATTTTATCGACAAACGTAAAAAGGAAATGCCCGAAGGATCCTATACCACTTCGTTGTTTAAAAAAGGCACCCGCATCATGGCACAAAAAGTAGGCGAGGAAGCCGTGGAAACCATCATTGGCGCCATGGCCAACGACGACGAAAATTTTATTTACGAATCGGGCGATTTGTTGTACCACCTGATTGTTTTATTGTCACATAAAGGGTTTCGAATCGAAGATGTAGTTCGCGAACTAAAAAGAAGGCATACCTAACTTTCTGAGGTAAAGTATATTAAAGAAAAGTTTCTTTATTTCCTGCAAATCTTAGGTTTTTCACAACATAGTTTCACAACATAACTGTAAAACATTGACTTGTTGTGGTTTCTGTATGGTTAATTTACTATTAAAGTGGTAGATTTGTAATACGACTAATTTAAAAACTACGGATATGGAAACCAAAACTGCTTGCCCGACCAGTGTCGTAACCATTCTTGCCTGCCAGAAAATTGCCAAAACATTCAAGGAAAACATCTACGAGCTTAGCAGGATTCGAAAAGACTGGGATCCCGGTTACGCTACTTCGATCAATGTGTGGATAAACGACACCATTGATAAATATTACCTTGACAACATGGATTCGGTGAATCCTACCCGTTTTAAAGAATGGCATGAAATAATGATTGCCGGAATGCAGACGCTTAAAGTTTTGCGTGCATCCATAAAAGTCGATTTTAAAGATGATAAGCCATTTTTGAAAAGCTTTTTCGAAAAGCATGGTTATGCCGAATATTTTAGTGATGCCAAGAATGGCGATCACCTGAGTTTACATAAGTTTTTAACCACTTTTGCCACAAATCTCGATGCTGAAACCCGCAAAAAAATAGTTGCGCGAAATACCCCGGAAACGGTTATTGACCGGATTTTGGAATGCGCCCAGGAAATTGAAAAATTTACCAAATGTTTTGAAGCCCTCCAGGATGATGCACAGTTGAATGTTTACGGTCAGAAAGAGGTCGCGGAGATTTATGTTACCATTCAGGATATATCCCGCATCGCAATGGCCTACTATCAGTTCGATCCCAAAAAGCGCGACGACTTCAATTTTTACAAAGTACTGGTAAACCTATAGTCTGGATTTTAGTTGGAAGTACAGCCTGCCGTTTCCGACAGGCTGTTTTTATGTGGTTGCTGAACGAAAAACTCAATTACCGATGAAATTTTACGTTGCTGTGAATCATTCTTCGAAATTTATAAGCAATGGATGTTGGAATGAAAAGTTCAGATTAAAGTTTCCGGGTGCTTAACAAAACAGCATCGTGGTTAAAAAGTACCACCGATCGGTTCAACTGGGTATCCCTCACTATTACTTCATAGAATAAACCATCTTCCCTGTAAATAGCAATTCCGTTCATGATTTCGCCCAGCTTGTGGCTTTCTTCCTGGATGGGGCCGGGTAGTTCGTTGGGCCATAAATTAATTTTGTATTCCTTCAAAATTCCGGAATCAGTGATTTGTGCAATATGTTCCACATCGTTCACATAAAAAATGGCTTCGTAACTGCTTTTCTTTTGTTCCCACTCAATGTTGATAGCGTCAGGGAAATGTTCGGAAAGCGTATGGATTATAATTTCGGGGATGGCTTTTGAATGGCTTTTAAATATTTTGGCAAAAGAAATTTTCATGGTGAAGTTTTTGTTTTTCTTTTATTGTTTTTAGTTCGAATGGGTAATTTAATTTATTAGGTTTTTTAAAAACTATCATTTTGACGTTTGACTTTGGAAAAGTAACGGCGTTTAATCGTTATCGAAAAGAGTATGGTATAAATAAACCACCCTCGAACGAGCTCTTTTTAAACGCATTTTGGCCGCGTCTTCGCTAACAGAAAGGCTGGCCCCAATTTCGCGCAGCGATAGCGAATCCTGGTACTTCATGAGCAATAGTGCTTTTTCTTCGGGGTGGATTTTTTCAAAAACCTCCATTAGCTTTTCGTAGCTCAGTTCGTTGATTTCGGTGTCGGTTTCATCAATAATTTCGGGCAACTCGTTTTCCTGGTTCCAGTTGGGGTAGTGAAGTTGTTTTTTCTTTCGGAGGAAATCGATGATGGTATTGTAAGAAATGGAGTAAAGCCACGACGAAAAATGGGCTTTCCCTTTGAAACTGTCCAGTTTTTCATACGCCTTGCTCATAATGTCATTGGCAAATTCTTCGGCCTGGCTTTTATTCTTCAAAAAACTGTAACATTTATCTTTTACTTTTGGAAAATAGCGGTTGAACAACAGTTGGAAGAGTTCGTTTTTCCCTTCAGAAATGATTTTCTCAACCAGTTGTTCGTCGGTCAAATGACTGAATTTTAATTCGCTCATACAGCAACAAATCGGGTTTCTGCCAAATTTTTCGGAAAATTACATTTTTTTTCAATTCCGGCTGTTACTTCGTGTCATCCCTCCGTCAAAATAGATGAGTGATTAAAACTAAAGTAAGAAACATTCACTTTAAAAAATAACAAGTAAAAAGATTGGAATTATGAAAAAGTATTTTTTTGTTTTGAGCATTATTGCTGCAACGGTTTTATTTACAAGCTGCGCCAAAGCACCACAGGCTGAAATGGATGCTGCAAAAGCTGCCATCGAACAGGCAAAAGCTGCCCAGGCCGATTTGTACCTGGAAGCTGATTTCCTCGCCGTACAGGATTCATTGAATGCAACGCTGGTCGCTATCGAAGCTCAAAAATCGAAAATGTTTGGCAGTTATGGCGAAGCTAAAGAAAAACTGGCCACCATTACCGCACAGGCTACTGAACTGGTTGCCAAAACCGATGTCAGGAAAGAAGAAATTAAAGGTGAAGTTGCCGCTGCCCAGGCTGCCATTACCACAATGATGGAAGAAAACACCAAAATGGTTGAAATGGCACCGAAAGGTAAAGAAGGTAAAGAAGCTATCGAAGCCATTAAAGTTGACCTGGCCGGTATCAGCGCTTCAGTTGCCGAAGTTCCTGCACTGGTTGAAAGTGGCGACCTGCTTGGCGCTCAGACCAAAATTGCAGCAGCTCAGCAAAAAGCTACCGACATCAACACCGAACTGAAAACCGTGTTGGAAAAAGCCGGTAAAAAATTTTAATTGAATTTTATTGAAGTAAAGATGTGCCGGGGTGTTTTCACCCCGGCTTTTTCATGCCGATGATGAGGGGAAGAAGATTAACCGGTTTTTTGATTTACTTATTTATAACAGTTTTTGTCATTCTGGCTGGGATTTCTGTTGTTATTTATTCCACAAACCAGCCGCCGCTCGACGAAATGAACCTGGCCCGCGAAACCCTGGCCCTGGCAAAAAATAAGCTGGCCGGGCGTTATGCCAGCGAAACCCTGAAAGAAGCCGAAAGCCTGTACAACCAATCGATGAAAGAATGGAAAGTGCAAAACGACAAGTTTTTTGTCTTTCGTGATTATACCCTGACGAAGGATTTAGCCCTTAAATCGTATAATCTGTCAGCCGATGCCGGCAACGAGGCAAAAAATATCAGGGATAAATTGAAAAATAATGTCGAAACCGAGCTCTCTGAATTGAAACAGCTCATCGATCGGTTTGAGAAATATTACAAACACCTGGCTTTGGGCCGTTCAACCCTCGATTTGTTCAACAAAGGGAAAACCCGTTTTCTGGAAGCTCAAATCGAATATTCCAAACACGAATTCAGGCAGGCTTCAAAACTGGCAAAAAAGGCCTCAGATAATCTGTCACAGGCTGAAAAATCAGCCCATTTTATGTTGATGAATTATTATGAAGATTATCCCGTCTGGCAAAAAAATATCCAGTTGGCCTATAACCTCTCGAAAAAGGGACAGACTGTTATTCTGGTAGTTAAAATGGATGCGTCGTGTATCGTCCTGAAATCGGGAAAAGAATTCAAAACATTTCCGGCTGAATTCGGGATTAGCTGGATGGGCGACAAAAATATGATTGGCGATAAGGCAACACCCGAAGGAGTTTATAAAGTGCTGGAAAAAAAGAGCAAGGCGAAAACCAAATATTATAAGGCTTTGTTGTTGAATTACCCGAATAATGAAGACCAGAAACGATATGACGAAATGGTTAAGTCGGGAAAGATCTCAAAAAAAACCGGTATTGGCGGTTTAATTGAAATTCATGGCGACGGCGGCAAGGGAGTACATTGGACTGACGGGTGCATTGCCTTGGAAAACAGTGATATGGATGTGGTTTTTAGCCAGTGTGCTGTTGGAACCCCCGTTATTATAGTTGGTTCGCGACAACCATTGGAAGAATATTTAAATTAAATTATGGAAAAAATCAGAAAATTAATGGCTCCCATTGTGCTGGCAATGATTTTGGTATTCATTATCATCCTGTTTTTTGCCGCACATTTGTTCCTGGTTCCGTCGGCTCAGTATTCTGTTTACCAGTCGAAGCTGAGTATACAATCAGCTCCCGACACCACAAGCTTTTCAGAAAAAGAGAGAAAAACGCTGGAGCAAAAAATTGTGCAGTTAACCCGGAAAACCGACCGACTGACCCCGGGCAGCGCCTTTTTAATCATCAATACCACTGATAATACGTTTAACCTTTATAAAAGCAACCAGTTGATCCGCAAGGGGCTTTGTTCAACCGGCAGCTTTATTCAGCTTGAAGTGGACAGTACCAAAAGTTTCATGTTTGAAACGCCTAAAGGGGTTTTGACCGTTCAAAACAAAATTACCAACCCGGTATGGCGTAAACCCGACTGGGCTTTTATTGAAGAAGGGCTTCCGGTTCCTCCGCCCAATCACCCGTCGCGTTACGAAAAAGGCGTGCTGGGCGACTACGCGTTGAGCCTGGGCGACGGATATCTCATTCATGGAACCCTTTATCAGCGTTTTATTGGGATGCCTGTCACTCATGGTTGTGTCCGACTTGGCGACGAAGATCTTGAAGTGATCTATAATACAATGCAGGTCGGATCAAAAGTATTTATCTATTAAATTCCGGTGAATGAAAGAATTTTTTAAAAAATATAAAAAAGGATTCCGGGCAGTTTTTTTCGTTTTTTCTATTCTGCTGGTATTCCTTATTGTCAGATTGGTTTTGGTTGTCAGCCTGGTTAAAACTACCGTTTTAGAACATCAGTCTGAATTTTCAACTGAAAATCCCCTGCAGTCGGGATGGAATGATCCGGAAATAAGGCAGATGAAAAAAGAGATGTACTGGCTCGAACAGCAGCTTCAACTGGCCAAGTCTGATTCCATCAATGTTGGCATTAACCTGGCCGACAGCATTGTGCAGGTTCAGTTGAAAGGCACGGTTTTATTTCAGTCGAAAATGCTGAAATCATACCCATCCGAATTTTTACATTCGCTGGAGCCCGGGGCATATCTGAATTTCGGGAAAATTGCTTCCATCAGTAACGAGAGAGCCAGCATTGTGAAAAAGCCCATCAAGCGGGTTGCGGCTCCCGGCAGTGAAGCGGAAAAAAACGGAATTAAACAGGATACGGTAATCGACAGCCGGCTGCAATGGGAATTTCATGCCGGAAACCATGTTCAGGTCGTCATCAGCGGAGTGGAAATGGAAGCCG
>CAZHKI010000024.1:9948-15702 GCA_964533365.1 uncultured Maribellus sp.
CCGTGATATGATGAAGTATTATTCCCGTAGTTTTTTTCGCGAGGTTTTCCCAAAGAAATATAACCCAACGTTGTTTATCTGGCTGAACGACAAAGACGCGAAAGCCATTTACCGGGCTCATCCCGAGAATGGCAAAGTGGTTTTCCGTAATTAGTTTTTCGTCAGTTTTTCAAACAAATCCCTGAAAATGGCATCGCGGTCAACCGAAGTGGCCATCCGCATAAAATGCCGCGACTGATCGACACTGTAAGTCAACTGATCGGTCAAAACCGGGCTGTGTATCAGGTTGGTTGGGATCCACAGAGGGTTGATTAACCATGCTACGGTAGTTACGTCCCAGATTACTTTTGACCAGGCTTCTTTTCCGCCACTGTATTCCACAACACAGTTGTACAGATAATCCGACAATTCGTTTCTTCCTTTCAGGTAATACGATAATTCGGGTATGGTGGTGTGAAAATGGGAAACCACCGGGCGGCAGGGCATCACCACAAACGGAACGCCCGAGTTGAAAACCACCTGCGCGGCCAGTACATCCTGTTTCAGGTTAAATTCTTTTTGGTGGGGCCAGTTCAAATCATTCCCGCCCAGCCAAACCACTACGATATTTTTAATGATCCTGGGTTCGATTAGCAATGCCGAAGCAATGTTGGTAATACAACCCACGGGCACCACGTACAACGGATTCTCGGGAGAACTGGCCATTGCTTTTTTAACCAAATCGAGGGCGGCTTCGCTGCGGATGGGTTGGGTTACATCCGCTAAATAACGGTCGGAACCGCGAAAGGCAAATCCTTCGGGCGATTTACCCAGCATTTTCAGCAGCCGCTGTATTTCCTGGTAACTTTTTTCCATCCCATCGGCGGGGCCTTCGGAACGGTTGTTGTGAAACGGCGCAGCATACACCGCTTCGAGTTCAATTTTTTCTTTCGAAAGGAAAGCGTAAGCCAGTGCAAACTGGTCGTCCACTTCGTTGTAGGTGTCGGTATCGAGTATCATCCGCACTTTCCCTGTAGGCGCTTTCAACTGGTTTATCCGGAAGGTTTCGTCCAGTTTGGGAAATTGTTGGGCGTTGGAAACGGAAAATATAAAAATGGTGAATAGTAATAAAACTGATTTCATTAAAATTTGAATTTTATTGGTTCTAAACTATTAAAACTGTTTCATGTAATCGAGAAAAATCTTTGCGGTTTTGTCGAGGTTTTCAATGGAACCGCCGCCATCCAGCACCTCGCACATTTCGTAAACCACCCAACCCTGGTAGCCAATTTCTTTCAGGGTTTTAAACCAGTTGTGATAGTCGATAATTCCTTGTCCGACCGGAACGGCGCGCATTGCCGGTTGTTCGGCCTGGTAATTGGTAAGGTTGTTCACATAGGTAAAACGCGGATGCACGACATAGTCGGCAACAATGGTGTTAATGATAAAAGGTTTCATTTTAAGTATCGACTCGCGCTGCTGTTCCGGAGTGAGGCCTTCGAGTACCGGCGACCAGGCATCCCAGCCTGCCAGCACATTGGGCATGTTTACCTCTTTCAGCAACCAGTACATGGCATCGTGGTGCAGGGCAATGTCGTGATGGTTTTGTACGGCTAATGTTATGCCCTGTTCAGCCGCCAGTTTGCCTGCCATTTTTAATCCGGCAACCACTTCAGCATATTGTTTGTCGTAAGGAATTCCGGGGCGTTCGTAGCCGGTAAAAATCCGAACCATGTTTGTTCCCAAATCTTTGGCAAGTTCGGCAATCTCGCCCACCCAGGCAGCCTGTATTTCGGCATTGGGAATTCCGGGTTTGTCGATTCCGGCTGTAAAATCGGTGTATCCGGCCAATCCAACCAGCGTGAGGCCCAGCGAATCAATTTTGGCTTTCAGACGGGCGCGGGCTGCTTTGTCGTAATCGTGTGGTGAAACATGCGGCCGCTTGGCTACCAGCATTACTCCCTCGTATCCCAGTTCTTTGGCTTTCACTAAAAATTCATCGACGGTCAATGGTGTTTGCCCCCGCCAGATTCCCAGGTAACTAACCGAATGAAGACAGGTTTTAACTTTAAAATCGGCCGGATTACCCGATGGCGTTTTTTGGGCACCTGAGGTTATAGCAATGAACAGGGTTGTTAACAGGACGATAATCTTTCTCATTTTTTTGTGATTTTGTTTTACGATTTTATTTTCCGGTAAGGATATGACAGAGAAGATTCGTTGGCCATATTTTTTATTACGGGATTCATGGTTTTAAGAATGGACCTTTTTTATTCCAGAAAACTTCCACATTCGAAATGTACCATGTTTTCCCATTATCGTTATTTCCCTGGTAAAACAGAAATGTCCGGCCATTTTTATCTGAAAAAATGTGAGGGTGCCCCGATTCGCTGGAATTCCAATTTCCGGGTTTTCCGTTGGGAAGAAAAGGCTGTTTTGAGAGTTTTTTCCACCGGATGCCATCTTTACTTTTGGCTACGCCAACCTGTTGCGGGGCGTTGTTATACGAGCCGGCGTAAAACATAAACAACTGTTTTCCCCGCTGAATAACCGACGCGCCTTCCACGCATTTTCCTTCCCAGTCGTATTCCGGTACCATAATCGGATAATTGGTCAGTTGTGTCCATTCTTCGCGGTTAAAATTGGTATTTTCCGGTGCAGTGGCCACTCCCTGGATCTGAATTTCATAGTTCGGATCGCGGGTGGCAAAATAGAGCAGGTAGCGGTCATTAAATTTAACTACTTCGGCATCGATGGCGCGGCCGCAATTCCAGTCGCCGGTGGGTTTAAACACCGGATTGGTTGGGTTGCGTTCAAAGCTGAGTCCGTCGGAGGAAACCGCATGGCAAATGGCATCGTTGCGTCCGTTTCCGTATGTTTGATAAAACAGATGGACTTTACCGCCGATAACCAGTGCACACGGGGCGCAAAGACCTTTGCTTTCATATTCTCCTGAAGGATTGATTTCACCGGCTTTTTCCCAATGAATTAAATCGGAACTTTCGGCAATGCCAATATTCCAGCCCTGAATGGGATTGGTTTTGTCGTCGAAAGGGGGGATGGAAAAATACATGAGGTAGCGGCCATTGAGCCGGATAACATGTGGATCTTTCGAAAACGGGACGCCTTTACGTGAGGTGTCGCCAAACATCATTTTTTCCTGCCCGTTGACAGATAAACCCAGAAAAATGGATAAGAAGATGAGTAAAATGAATTTCATTATCTGATAGCTTTAATTTCGTTTAACAGAATTTCGAATGCAGGCGAGGCCATTCCTCCATGATCGAAAGCATCCAGTTCGTAGAGTTTGGTTTTTTCATGGCCGGCTACTTTCATCATACGCATCATGTAAGCGTTTTCTTCGTAACGTCCCAGCATTTCCAACTCGCGATCGCCGGAGATCAGGATCAATGGAGGGGCATCGGCCCGGACGTGAAAGAGAGGGGCAAACTCATCGACAACCGGCTGGGTGTCAGGAATCCCGCGTTCTTTTCGAATCGTCATGTGGGTGATGGTGTGCCCGCTGAACGGTATGAGCATGGCGATGCTGTTGGCATCGGTGCCATACCTGGCCAGCCATTGTTTGTCAAGCCCAATCATGCTGGTAAGATAACCCCCAGCCGAGTGCCCTGAAACTACAATTTTTGAGGAGTCGCCTCCATATTTTTCAATATTTTTAAAAACCCAGGCCACGGCAGCCGCTGTATCGTCGAGGTAGTCAGGACAGGTGGCTTTCGGGCTTAACCGGTAGTTAACGGCAACTACTGCAATCCCTTTTTCTTTCAGTTTCTCCGGAATAAATTTATTACCGCCGGTTATTCCTCCTCCGTGAAACCATACGACGGTGGTAAAACCATTCTTTTCAACCGGATAGTAAATATCTAATTTGCACCGTTCGTCCATATAATCATTGTTTGCTATTTCACCGGCGGCCCGGTAGCTGATGTTCTCTTCCAGTTGATATAAAGCCAGGGAACTTTGATTGGTTTGAGCGATAAGCAGAAAATTGAGAAACAGAAAAGCTGTGCTTAACATGACTTTCAAAAAGAAGAAGAAACTTTTCATGGGCAATCATTTTAACGAATCCTTTTCAAATATAGTTTTTTGGTTTTTTAAAGCAGTTATCGCTACCGGATTTTATGTGAATTTGCCATGATTTGATAAAAGATCATTTCCTCTTTTTCGGGTTCATTCAGAATCACAATGTCCCATTATAAAATTTTTTTATTCGATTCTAATCCGATTTTATTCGGAGTGGATTTTCATGTCAAATATTTTATAATTTTATTTCTCGATAAAACTAAGCACTATGACAGATGAGAACGAATATCTGATTTTTATTGTTGAAAACAATAAAATTTACAATCATTTGGTAACGGAGTATTTAAAGAAGCATAAATTTTCCCGGGTTCGTTCCATTTTTTCAGGCGAAGAATGTATCCAGGTGATTGAAAAAGGTGAAATTCCGGATATTGTAATTCAGGATTATCTTTTGGAAGAGATGAACGGAATTGATGTGCTGAGGAAAGTTAAAAAGAAAAACCCAGGCACCGATTTTCTTTTTCTCACCAGCAACGAAAATATGGACGTAGCAGTGAATACTATTAAATTTGGGGCATACGATTACATCGTAAAAGATAAACTGGCACTTGAAAAAGTGGTTTACAAGCTTAATAAAATCATTCAGATGAAAAAACTTCAGAAAAAGAACGTTCAGATTAGAAAATCCATGTTGGCTTTTTCCGGAATCATTTTTCTGATTGTGATTTTTGCTTTTTTATATTTTGTGGTTGACATTTTTCATGTCAGAAACTGATATTACCAATGCATGGTAGCTTTTGGCCTGGTGGACAATCAGTTGTATTAAATATTGAAAGTTAGAGGAACGGAGTGATTTTCAGGAATTGAAAAAGGAGTGTCTGTATAAAACAGGACACTCCTTTTTTATATGAATTGGAAATTAGTTGGTTGCTTTTTCGAGGCGTTTGATGATGCTGAAAATGAAAATGGCCGAAAGGATACAACAGATAATGAAAATAGCCCACAACTGCCATAAGTCTAGTTTGCTCCAGAAATTACTTCCGATAAAAAGAAATTTATTTCCCACAGCAGTAGCCAGTAGCCAGCCTCCCTGCATTAAACCCTGGAAGCGGGCTGGTGCAACTTTCGAAACAAACGATAAACCCATCGGGCTGAGGAAAAGTTCGGCAATGGTAAGAATCAGATAGCTGCTAATCAGCCAGTAGGGTGTAACCCGCGAACTGTCGGGAACAGGATTGTATTTAGTGATTCCGTTTTCGGTAAACTGCAGTTCGTGTGGCGATACCAGATTTAACGATGCCACCATGATAACCACAAATCCCAGCGCGGCAATGATCATCCCAATCCCGATTTTTCGGGGGGTGGATGGTTCCATGTTTTTATTTCGGAGCCAGGTAAACACACCCATGACCGGGAAGGTGAGCGCAACGATAAACAGTGGGTTAAACGACTGGAATACTTCTGGCGCAATCGGGTTGCTTCCACTGTTTTTATGAACAAAATAGTAGGTGAGGGCACCAAAAACCAACGTCATGGCTATACCAATAAGTTTTATCCAATTTGTTTTGTTGAAAAGCAGGATGAGTCCGGAAGCAGTTCCGATAAAGGCCAGCAACGACCAGATGCTGAAAAACAGGAAGGTAAATGCTCCCACTTCTTTCACGGTATAGTCGCGCGCAAAAAAGGTCATGGTTAACCCGTTTTGGTGGAACGACATCCAAAAGAAAATCACCA
>CAZHKI010000025.1:0-3354 GCA_964533365.1 uncultured Maribellus sp.
GCAGAGGCAAAGGCAAAGGCAAAAAAATACAGTGCCAGTAGCCTTGCATCATGCATTTTTATTTTTCCAATGAACGTATTAATGCGCTTAATTCGTCAGCTACTTCTTTGTATCTGATGATTAATTCTTCTGATTTTTCAAAAGAAATATACTTTTCAGCTTCGGCGACAAGTATTTGGCTCATCGCTTCGTACGCGCTTCCCCTGGAGATTTTATAGAATCTTGTTTTGTCTTTTGCTTCAAATCTTCCAAATCCTTCAGCAATATTATGCACAACTGAATTTGCTGATCTTCATAAATCATCTGTCAAGCCATACTTTTCTTCAGGAGGAAAAGCACAAATAGTTTTGTAAATGTCATGAAGTAAGGCAAAGGCTTTCTGCCAGACGGACATATCTCTAAAATCATTGTATTTATTCATTGCAATAACTTATAACGTTCGTATTCTTCGCCTTCGTCTTTATCTTCGCCTCCGCCTTTTTTATCTTTTTACACGCGCATTTCCTTTCCAGATGCTCCAGACCATTTCCTCGTCGGCGGGTTGGGCATAGTCGGTCAGGAAAGTAGTTGCCATGGCACCGGTAGCCCATCCAAACTGCGGCCATTTTTCTGGTGCCCAGTTTTTGAGGATTCCGTAAAGCATGCCGCCAACGAATCCGTCGCCGCCGCCAATGCGGTCGAGAACGTGAATGGCCCGTGGTTCAATCACATGCCAGTTTTCACCTTCGAGCATGATGGCGCCCCACAGGTGCTCGTTTACGCTAATTACTTCGCGGAGGGTGGTGGCAAAAACCGATGCATTCGGGAAAGTTTCCTTCACTTTCATGATCAGGCCTTTGAACCCGTCGATTTTGGCTTTAATTCCCTCGCCGCCTGCTGCCGGGCCTTCAATGCCAAAACAGAGCTGGAAATCTTCTTCGTTTCCAATGAGAATATCGGAAACCGATGCAATTTCGGTGAAGTTTTCGCGCAACTCTTTTTCGCGCCCTTTCCAGAAAGAAGCGCGGAAGTTGAGGTCGAATGAGATTTTTGTGCCGTGTTTTTTTGCAGCCCGGGCAATTTCGAGGCAGAACTGGCTGGTTTCGGGCGAAAGAGCACCAATCAGCCCGGAGAGGTGGACAATTTGAACGCCTTCTTCTCCAAAAATTCTTTCCAAATCGAAATCTTTTACATTGAGTGTGCGGCCAACTTCTCCTGCGCGGTCGTTGTGGACGCGTGGCCCGCGCGAGCCGTAACCGCTGTCGGCAATGTTGAACTGGTGGCGGTATCCCCACGGATTGCCCTGTTCCACTTCGGGGCCTTCGAAATCCATGTTGCGGCTCCTCAGGTTGCTTTTGATGAACTGTGCAATGGGGCTGCCTTTTACAAAGGTGGTCAGTACTTTTACCGGCAATCCGAGGTACGAGGCAATACTGGCCACGTTGGTTTCGGCGCTTGTTGCGTAAAGGGTGTATGTGTCGCTGCAGTGGACAGGTTGCCCGTTCACCGGAGTTATTCTTACTCCCATGCTTGTCGGGACAAGCAAAGAGTATTTGCAGTTTTGTTTTAATTCGATGCTCATTTTTTCTGACTTTTTTGATTATACTTTTTTTCGGTAACGCAAACGGTAAATTGGTTTTAATAAGCCGGCAATCATTTACCGGCTCATTTTTTTATGCTCCTCTTGTTGGATGCGGTTTAATATCAGTCAATTCTTCAATTTTAACAATCCGGTTTTCTTCGATTGATTTTCGGGCTGCAATGCCAATGATAGCCGACATGACGCCATCGCGCGAACCAGCCGCATGTTTGTACGGATCGGCCATATTCGGGTCGCGGAAAATTTTGTCCTGCAGCCGTGAATCGCCGCCTCCGTGTCCTCCGCGCGAAGCTTCCACTTTTATCATTTCATAATCACGCTCAAAATTTTTCTGGATGAAGATTTCGTCGTAACGAATATTTCCGGCATCCGATTGGTTCATTTCGGCGGCATGGCGGGCAGCCTGATCGACTTTTTCTTTCATCCTCCACGGAATATCTTCCCATGATTCGAGTCTCCCGGTCATCCCGTTGAATGCAATTCTCCAGCCTTCATAAGGCGAATAGGTGGTTAAGGAGTAGCTGACCTGAACGTTGTTGGCGTATTTAATCTGGACCGCCATTTTGTCGTAAATGTCAATACGGTTGCGCCATACACAGTTGTCGCGTACATATCCGTCGTATTTTTCATTTTGGGCATACAACGAAAAGTACCTCGGATTTTTGGTGATGTCGGTATAAAATTTACACTGGTCGGTATAAGCGCAGTTGCGGCAGTTGGCCCCGCGGAACTTGTTATTTTTTCCGTAATGTTCGAGTGCCCCGAATGCCTGGACTTCCACCGGGTCGGAATCGATGAGCCAGTTGAGCAAATCGAAATGGTGGGTAGCCTTGTGTACCAGCAGGGTGCCGCTTTTGTCGCGCTCGCTGTGCCAGCGGCGGAAATAGTCGGCACCATGATAGGTGTTTAAATACCAGTGAAAATCGACGGAAGTAACTTCGCCGATGGGCTTTTTGGCCAATTGTTCCTTGATGGCTGAAAAGAGGATTCCATATCGGTAATTAAACCCAACAATTAATTTTTTCCCGGTACGTTTTTCGGCTTCGAGAATAGCCTTGGCTTTTACCTCGTCGGAGGTCAGCGGTTTTTCAGTCAATACATCCACGCCAAGTTCCATGGCCCGGATGATAAACTGGTGGTGGGTTGCATCGACGGTGGTCACAATAACCAAATCGGGTTTGGTTTTGGCAATCATTTCATCAAAATCGGTAAAAACCGGGCAGTTTACCCCCATATAAGATTTTGCCAGTTCCAGTCGTCCAGGATTAATATCGCAGAGGCCAACGAATTCGATGATGTCGCCATAATTATCAACAATACGTTTTCCCCAGAAGGAAGTTCCCCGATCTCCGGTACCGACCAATGCCAGCCGTCTTTTTGTTGCACCAGCTACTGCGGCGCTCACCGGGCCTGATAATACAGCAGCCCCGGTAGCAGCCCCGGCTGTTGTAGTTAAAAATTCACGTCGTTTCATGTTTTATTAGTTGATTGATTTTTTAATTTGATTCAATAATTTGATTCTTGGGAACAGAGATTTATACTCCGCCGTAAGCGCTGTAACCTCCGTCAACCGGTATAACAATTCCTGTTACGAAATTTGAAATATCGGAGATCAGGAACAGGGTTGCTCCCTGCAGATCTTCGGGTTCACCAAATTTGCCCATCGGTGTGCTGTTGACAATTTTTTGTCCGCGGGCCGAGTAATTCCCGGTTTTTTCGTCAAGTACGAGGAAGCGGTTCTGGTTGGTGATAAAGAATCCCGGAGCAATAGCATT